>NZ_RPSE01000199.1:0-10962 GCF_003949955.1 Streptomyces sp. WAC05292 | reverse complement strand
GGCCCGTGCAGGGGGTGTCCGTGGCGGACCAGAGTTCCAGGGCGATGCGGATGGCGTCCGTGGCGGCCGCCGCCACGGCGTCCGTGTACAGCTCACGCGTCAGGTCCTCGTCGGCGATGCCGAGGTCGGCCAGCACCGCCCGGACGTCGGCCAGCGCGTCGGCGACGTCGTGCTCGGCCGCGAGGGTCTCCAGTTCGAGGTACGTCCCGCCGATCTCCGGCACCCGGACCAGCGTGGCGAGCATCCGCCGCCCGCGGTCCTCGATGTCGTAGTTCCGGCACCGCTTCTCGAAGGCGATGACCGGGACGTAGCCAAGACCGGCCAGCATCGCGTGCACGGCCGGGGCATCCTCGACGCGGGTCTCGTGCTCCGGCTTCGACCCCGACTCCGCGTCGACCGCGGCGCCCTTGTACGTCAGCACGGCCCGCGTCTCACCGGCGCCCTGTATCGTCCGCACCCGCAGCTCCTGGCCGGCCTTCTCGAGGCTGCCGTCGGGCCGGTCGTAGTAGGTGTCCCGGTACACCTCCGTCCGGGCCGCGGCCCGGCTGTCGAGCGCCCGCCTCACCGCCTCGGGCGAGCGCACGCGGGCCTTCAGTTCCGCCTCGATCACTCCGCTTCCCCTCTTCTTGTCAGACCGTGCGCTCAGCCCCGTCGACGACCGCCTCGAACATCCGCCGGAACCCCCGGTACAAGGGCCCGTGCGGGGTCTCCATCACCTTGTAGGTGGCCGACTCGTGCCCCTCCCGCCCGGCATCGAAGGCACCGACGAACACGGTGCGGTCGGTTCGAACGACCCGCCATGTCGGCAGCATGGCGTAGCGGTACACCTGGATGTCGCAGATCCCTGCGAGTTCTCTCAGCCGGGCCTCGGCCAGGCGCACGCCGCCCGCCAGGGACTCGACGGACTCCCCGATCTCTGCTGCCCTTGTGGCCAGCGCCGGCGCCTCGGGGTGCAGCAGCGCCACTCGGACCCGCAGGGCCCCCTGGGCCCTGGACAGGTGCTCACGCAGCAGGGAGTCGTTGAGGCCGATCAGTCCGAGGCCGCGCACGGCCAGGATGTCGAGCTCTGCCGCGGCGCGGGCCTGCTGTCGGATCTCGCCCCGGGCCGATGCTTGCGACGAGTAGACCCGGACCACTTCGGGGAACGCGGCCAGGTCGAACGCCGCGCCGCCTGCGCTTTTCTCCCTGCCAGCGGCCAGGCCGAGGAGGTGCCGAGCGTCGTCGGGCATGTTCAAGCCGTCCGCGATCCGCTCGTACACGTCGAGGCGGCAGACCTCCCGCCTCCCGTTGATGACCTCGTTGACGCGCGCCTGCGTCATGCCGACCGCGGCAGCGATGCGGGCCTGGCTCGCACCCCTGTACTGCTGGACCAGGCGGAAGACCGCTGCGACGTTCCGCTCCTTGAGCACCACGCGCACCTCTGCCTTCTCCCAAGCCCACACGGGCAGCTCGATCGGTACGAGCGGTGTGGTCACAGCCGGCCCCCAGACACAGCAGCAGACGGAAAGTCATCCCACCGTGAGATTACCGTCCGGGTATCGACCAGCACGCAGAGTCGCAAGATCCTGGCTGCATGACAGCTCAAGCGACGACCGCTCTTGTCTGTGCCGACGCGCCCCTGCCGGAGTTGCACGCCCTCTCGTGGGCTCAGCGGGCCGGCCGGGCATGCGCCATATGCGGCGAAGCACTTGAGCCCGGCGCGGCATACCGCGGCCACGTAAGCGACCAGTACGGCGGGAACGGCGTCCAGTTCGACGTCTGGTCCTGCCCCCCGAAGGGGAGCCTGTGACAGCCTTCCGAACCTGCTGCCGGTGCAGCCGGCCGCTCGGCGCACGGTACGAGACGATCCCGGTCCACTCGGCATCCGGTGCCCGCCCCAACCTGCACGCCCACGTGCGAGGCGACCAGGCATGCCGCCCCACCACCGCGGCCGAACACGACGGCCGCGCCTGAACTCCCGCCCTTCCCGGCCTGTCAGCGGGCGGACCGGGAAAGGGCGGGACAGCCCCGTCGGGTCCGCCATGAAGGCGTGAGCAAAAGACTGCGGACCCCTCGCCGACTGGCGAGGGGTCCGCAGGTCGAACCGGGGGCTGGGAGCCCCGTCGGTTTCTAGAGGTCGAAGTAGAGCTCGAACTCGTGCGGGTGCGGGCGCAGCGCGATCGGCGCGATCTCGTGGGTGCGCTTGTAGTCGATCCACGTCTCGATCAGGTCCGAGGTGAAGACGCCGCCGGCGAGGAGGTACTCGTGGTCGTCCTCCAGGGCCTTGAGGACGTTCTCCAGGCTGGTCGGGACCTGCGGGACGTTCGCGTGCTCCTCCGGAGCCAGCTCGTAGAGGTCCTTGTCGATCGGCTCCATCGGCTCGATCTTGTTCTTGACGCCGTCGAGGCCGGCCAGCAGCAGCGCCGAGAACGCCAGGTACGGGTTCGAGGACGGGTCCGGGGCGCGGAACTCGACGCGCTTCGCCTTCGGGTTCGAGCCCGTGATCGGGATGCGCATCGCGGCGGAGCGGTTGCGCTGCGAGTACACCAGGTTCACCGGCGCCTCGAAGCCCGGCACCAGGCGGTGGTACGAGTTCACCGTCGGGTTGGTGAAGGCCAGCAGCGACGGGGCGTGCTTGAGGATGCCGCCGATGTAGTAGCGGGCGGTGTCCGACAGGCCCGCGTAGCCCGCCTCGTCGTAGAAGAGCGGCTCGCCGCCCTGCCACAGCGACTGGTGGACGTGCATGCCCGAGCCGTTGTCGCCGAAGATCGGCTTCGGCATGAAGGTGGCGGTCTTGCCGTTGCGCCAGGCGACGTTCTTCACGATGTACTTGAAGAGCATCAGGTCGTCGGCCGCGGCGAGCAGCGTGTTGAACTTGTAGTTGATCTCGGCCTGGCCGCCGGTGCCGACCTCGTGGTGCTGGCGCTCGACCTGGAGGCCCTGGGCGTCCAGCTCAAGGGAGATCTCGGCGCGCAGGTCCGCGAAGTGGTCGACCGGGGCGACCGGGAAGTAGCCGCCCTTGTAGCGGACCTTGTAGCCGCGGTTGTTCTCCTCGGAGCCGGTGTTCCAGGCGCCGGCCTCGGAGTCGATGTGGTAGAAGCCCTCGTTCGCGGTGGTCGCGAAGCGCACGCTGTCGAAGATGTAGAACTCGGCCTCGGGCCCGAAGAACGCCGTGTCGGCGATGCCGGTGGAGGCGAGGTACGCCTCGGCCTTCTTCGCGATGTTGCGCGGGTCGCGGCTGTAGGCCTCGCCCGTGATCGGGTCGTGGATGAAGAAGTTGATGTTCAGCGTCTTGTCGCGGCGGAACGGGTCCAGGCGGGCGGTGCTGATGTCGGCACGCAGCGCCATGTCGGACTCGTGGATCGCCTGGAAGCCGCGGATCGAGGAGCCGTCGAAGGCGAGCTCCTCGGCCGGGTCGAACGCCTTCGCCGGGATGGTGAAGTGCTGCATCACACCGGGCAGGTCGCAGAACCGGACGTCGACGAACTTGACGTCGTTGTCCGCGATGTACTTCTTGATCTCGTCGGCGTTCTGGAACATCCAACTCCTCCTACTCCCGATCCCGGGGGAGGGACGGGCTGTATAGCTCGTGGTGCGTCAGTGCGGTGCCGCACGCTGACCCGACCATAAGCAGGCGGGATTTCTCAGGCATGACCCATTTGTTTCGCCCAAGTTAACCAGGGTCCGCCCGAAGCGCCGGGGAGCACCACAGGTACCGTGGTCCGGTGGACAACAGGCAAGCAATCGGATCGTGGCTCTCCGGCCCCCGCGCGGCGGCCGAGGACATGGGCGTGGAGTTCGGCTATCCGGGCCGGCAGCTCGGCCTGCCGGAGCAGGGCCCGGGCTCGGCGGCGCGCTTCGGACGCCGGCTGGGCGCGGTCGTCATCGACTGGATCGGCTGCCAGGTGATCGCATACGGGCTGATCACGGGCGGCGACATGTCGGCGACGGGCAACTGGACGCTCGCCCTGTTCCTGGGCCTCACCCTCCTGACCGTCGGCACGGTCGGCTCCACCCCGGGCAAGCGCCTCCTGGGCCTGCGCGTCGTGTCCCTGGACGGCGGCCGCCTCGGCTTCGGCCGGGTGCTGCTGCGCACCGCGCTGCTCGCCCTCGCCATCCCGGCCCTGATCTGGGACCGCGACGGCCGCGGCCTCCACGACCGCGCCGCCCGCGCCGTCCAGATCAGGATCTGAGCGCACGCGAACGGAAAGGGGCGCCCCCGGGCCGGATGGCCGTGGGGGCGCCCCTTTCCGTTCGCGTCCGCGTACGGCGCGCGCCGTCGTATACGAGGGCGGCGGGGTCAGCGCATCTTTCCGCCGCGGGGCGGGCGAGCGGAACCGCCGCGGCCGGGGATCGGTCCCTTGGGCAGGGGCATGTTGCTCATGAGGTCGCCCATGGCGCGGAGCTTGTCGTTGGCCTGGGTGACCTGGGGGCCGGAGAGGACGCGGGGCAGCTTCAGCAGGGTGGTGCGGACCTTCTTCAGCGGTACCTGGCCCTCGCCGGTGCCGACGATGAAGTCGTGGACCGGGACGTCCGGCATGATGCGGGCGAGCTTGCGCTTCTCGGCGGCCAGCAGGGCCTTGACCCGGTTCGGGTTGCCCTCGGCGATCAGCACGACGCCGGCCTTGCCGACGGCGCGGTGGACGAGGTCCTGGCTGCGGTTCATCGCGATGGCGGGGGTGGTGGTCCAGCCGCGGCCGACGTTGTCCAGGACGGCCGCGGCGGCGCCCGGCTGCCCCTCCATCTGGCCGAACGCGGCGCTCTCGGCGCGGCGGCCGAAGACGATCGCCATCGCGAGGAACGCCACCAGGAAGCCCAGGATGCCCAGGTAGACCGGGTGGTCGATCAGGAAGCCGATCGCAAGGAAGACACCGAAGGTGACGATTCCCACGCCCGCGACGATCAGACCGACCTTCGGGTCCGCCTTGCGCGTCATCTTGTACGTCAGGGCGATCTGCTTCAGTCGCCCGGGGTTCGCAGCAGTCTCTGCGTTTGACTTCCTCGCCATACGCGCAGTTTACGTGGCCTGCGGGGGCCGGGTCGCCGCGGCCTCGAGTACGTGCTCGGTTTCGACGCGGTCCCTGGCGCGGCGCCGGTCCTCCAGGACGGCGGTCCAGGCGTTGCGCCGGGCGCCGCTCATGAGGAGCGACTCGAAGCCCCGGAAGGCCTGGGTGAACGACGGGATGGCGATGGCGCGTACGGGCGCGGCCTGCATGGTCTCGTTCCCTTTCACGGTGCTCACGTCGGTCTGGAGCGGGTCTGGAGCGCACTGCAGGGGGGCGGCGGCGGGTCCGGCGGCGTGTGCGGTGCGTCGACCCATGGTCACTGTCCGGTGTTACCAGGGTGTGGCCGGCCGGTCAAACGGTGATGAAACATTTACGCGGCCCGTGGGTCCTCTTCCCACGAAGAGCCTACGGGCCGCGTCCATGCGTATTACCGTCCGGTAATGATCTGTGCGGGAGTTCACACCGCCCTCAGGCGAGGGCGTTCGCTCCGCTGCGCTTCTCCATCGCCTGCTGGTAGAGGCGGCCGGCCCGGTACGAGGAGCGGACCAGCGGTCCGGACATGACGCCGGAGAAGCCGATCTCCTCGGCCTCCTTCGCCAGCTCGACGAACTCGGCCGGCTTCACCCAGCGCTCCACGGGGTGGTGGCGCGGCGAGGGCCGCAGGTACTGGGTGATGGTGATGAGCTCGCAGCCGGCCTCGTGCAGGTCGCGCAGGGCCTGCGTGACCTCCTCGCGCTCCTCGCCCATGCCGAGGATCAGGTTCGACTTGGTGACCAGGCCGTACTCGCGCGCCTTGGTGATCACTTCGAGGGAGCGCTCGTAGCGGAAGCCGGGCCGGATGCGGCGGAAGATCCGCGGGACGGTCTCGACGTTGTGCGCGAAGACCTCGGGGCGGGAGGCGAAGACCTCCTCCAGCAGCTCCGGGACGGCGTTGAAGTCGGGGGCGAGCAGCTCGACCTTGGTGCGGCCGGCCTCGCGGCCCGCCGTCTGCTCGTGGATCTGGCGCACGGTCTCGGCGTACAGCCAGGCGCCGCCGTCGGCCAGGTCGTCGCGGGCGACGCCGGTGATGGTGGCGTAGTTCAGGTCCATGGTGACGACGGACTCGCCGACGCGGCGGGGCTCGTCCCGGTCCAGGGCCTCGGGCTTGCCCGTGTCGATCTGGCAGAAGTCGCAGCGCCGGGTGCACTGGTCGCCGCCGATGAGGAAGGTGGCCTCGCGGTCCTCCCAGCACTCGTAGATGTTCGGACAGCCGGCCTCCTGGCACACGGTGTGCAGGCCCTCGCCCTTCACGAGGTTCTGCATCTTCGTGTACTCGGGACCCATCTTCGCCCGGGTCTTGATCCACTCGGGCTTGCGCTCGATGGGGGTCTGGCTGTTGCGGACCTCCAGGCGCAGCATCTTGCGTCCGTCGGGTGCGACTGCGCTCACGACCGGCTCCCTGTGACTTCGATTCCTCGGCGACCACCAGGGTACGCCCGTAATTTCGTACGCTCTTACGTCGGCCAACCCGTGGAGGGGCGGGCCCATTCCCCGACGGCTACGCCCCCGCCGCGCCCTCGGCCGCGCGCGGCCGCAGGTCGGCGTTCTCCAGGACGTCCCTCAGGTGCTTCTCCGCCACCGGCACCACCTCGGCGACGGTGATCTCGCGCCCCAGTTCGTACGAGAGCGAGGTCACACCGGCGTCGCGGATGCCGCAGGGCACGATCCGGTCGAACCAGGTGTTGTCGGGGTTCACGTTCAGCGAGAAGCCGTGCATCGTGACGCCCTTGGCGACGCGGATGCCGATCGCGGCGAGCTTGCGGTCCTCGCGGCGCTGGCCCGCGTTGGAGGGGGCGTACTCGGGGCCGTTCAGCCGGGGGTCGAACTCGTCGTCGTGGAGGCGGGGGTCGAGGTCGAGGGAGAGGCCGCCGATCAGGGGGCGCTCCTCGACGGGGTCGCCGAGCACCCACACCCCGGAGCGGCCCTCGACGCGGGTGGTCTCCAGGCCGAAGTCGGCGGCGGTGCGGATCAGCGCCTCCTCCAGGCGGCGCACGTGCGCGACGACGTCGACGGGCCGGGGCAGCTTCATGATCGGGTAGCCGACGAGCTGGCCGGGGCCGTGCCAGGTGATCTTGCCGCCGCGGTCGACGTCCACGACGGGGGTGCCGTCCAGGGGGCGCTCGCTGTCGGCGGTGCGCCGCCCGGCCGTGTACACGGGCTGGTGCTCCAGCAGCAGGCAGGTGTCGCCGGTCTCGTCCGCGAAGCGCGCCGCGTGGACCCGGCGCTGCTCGTCCCACGCCTCGGTGTACTCGACGTAGTCCGGCCCGAAGCCCAGGTGGACGAATTCCAGCTCAGCCACGGCAGCGCCTCCTCGTTGAAACTGCTGTGTGCAGGTATCGCACGAGCCAAGGGTACGGCGCCCCCTCCGGGACCCCCCGGGGGGTCGGCCCCGGACCGGCCCCGGACCGGCCCCCGGCCGCTGCTCAGCCGCCGTTCTCCGGCGGGGGCGGTCCGGGCAGCAGCCGGGGCGGCCTGCGGCCCGCGGGAGGCCGGTCGGGGTCCTCGTCGGCGCGCGGCAGCCGCCGGTGGCCCTCGGAGTGGTCGTTGACCCAGCCGCAGACCCCGCACGCGTACCGCCCGTCGAGCCCCGCGATGTAGGTGCCGCACCGGCGGCACTCGGCCTCGGTGATCTCGGGCGCGGGCAGCGGCGCGGGAGCGGCGGCGGACGGGTCCGCCCTGGTGGGCCTGGGGGTCATGGGGCGCAGCGTACGCGGCCGGCGTCGACGCGGCCGTAAAGAGCCCTGCCGATTCTGCACACGATCGGATGAATATGGGGCAGAGAGGGCGGCACGGCGACGGTTCGCCGCTACATTCACGCCGTTCACAGGGCCGGGACCCCGGTCCGACACGTCAGGAAACCGTGGAGCCGATGACGGAACGACCCGCGCAGCACGTCCCCAACCGCCAGCTCGCGGCGCTGATCGCGGAAGCCGGTTTCTCCAACGCCGGTCTGGCCCGGCGCGTCGACCAGCTGGGCCTGGAGCACGGCCTCGACCTCCGGTACGACAAGACCTCCGTGACCCGGTGGCTGCGCGGGCAGCAGCCCCGCGGGACGACCCCGGCGCTCATCGCCGAGGTCTTCACCCGGCGTCTGGGCCGCCGGCTCTCCGCACAGGACCTGGGCCTGGACGCCTGCGCCCCCGTCTACGCCGGCCTGGAGTTCGCGGCCACCCCGGAGGAGGCCGTGGACATCGCCAGCGGGCTGTGGCGCAAGGACTCGGGCTCCCACGCCGAGCTGCGGAAGATCGCCTTCACTCCGGCGGGGCTGGTCGTGCCCAGCCGCGACTGGCTGATCGGCCGGCCCGACGAGCGGGTCGGGCGCGGCGCCGACCCGGCCGCGGGCGCCCCCCGGGTGCCCCTCCAGGGGCGCGGCAGCGTCCCGCGCCAGCGCCAGATCGACCGCGGCCCCGGCCAGCGCGTCACCGGCGGCGACATCGCGGCGCTGCGCTCGGTCGGCGAGCTGTTCCGGACCCTGGACCAGGCGTACGGCGGCGGGCACGCCCGCCAGGCGCTGGTGCGCTACCTGGAGCACGAGGCGGAGCCGATGCTCCGCGGCACGTACGGGGAGACGGTCGGCCGCCGGCTGTTCGCGGCCGCCGCCGACCTGACCCGGCTGGCGGGCTGGACCTCGTACGACATCGCCGCGCACGGGCTGGCGCAGCGGTACTTCGTGCAGGCGCTGCGGCTCGCGCAGGCGGCCGCGGACCGGCCGTACGGGGCGTACGTGCTGGTCACGATGAGCCGGCAGGCCGTGTACCTGGGGCACGGCCGGGAGGCGGTGCAGCTGGCCCGGGTCGCCCAGCAGGGTGTCGGCTCAGGCCCTGCGCCGCTGGTCCAGGCGCTGCTGCACGCGGCGGAGGCCCGGGGCCACGCGGTGCTCGGCGAGGTCCGGGCCGCGACGGCGTCGCTGGTGCGGGCCGAGCGGTGCCTGGGCGCGGCGCGGCCCGGGGACGACGTGCCGCACTGGGCGAAGTCCTTCGACGAGGGGACGCTCGCCGACGAGTTCGGGCACTGCCACCGCGACCTCCAGCAGTACCGGGCCGCGGCCCAGCACGCGGAGCGCTCGCTCCAGCTGCGCGCGCCGGCGTACGCCCGCTCGCGCCTCTTCTGCAAGGTGGTGCTGGCCACGGCCCGCCTGGGGTTGGGCGAGCTGGACCAGGCGTGCTCGCTCGGTGCGGAGGCGGCGCAGCAGGCCATGGAGATGCGCTCGGTGCGCGCGGTGGAGTACGTACGGGACTTCGAGCGCAGGCTGGAGCCCTACCGGGACGCCTCGGCGGTGCGGACGTACCGGGACCGGGTCGCGGCGCTGTCGTAGCCGGCGTGCGGGCGGTCGGGCCCGGCCGCCCCGTCGGAGGGGGGCCGGGCACCGGGCCTCTGTGGTTCTCAGGCCACCGCCGGCAGGGCGTCCCCGGCGCCCGCGGGGAGCCGGATGCCGAAGTCGCGCAGGACGGCGCCGGCGGCGCGGCGGGCCGAGTGCAGGGCGCCCTGGACGGTGTTGGCGTCGCGGTGGTCGCCGCACACGTACAGCCCGGCGAGGACGCGGACCGGGCGCCGCAGGTCGTACGGGGGCGGCATCGCGGGGACGGCCTCGGGGGCGTGGTGGACGGCGAGGAGCTCCCAGTCGCGGGTGGCCGTGTCGTACAGGCGGGCGAGCCGTGAGGCGACGGCGCGCACGGGCGGCGGCGGGCCGAGCACGGTGGTGGTGACGAGGCTGCGGCCG
The DNA here is from genome assembly GCF_003949955.1 of Streptomyces sp. WAC05292. Lineage (NCBI taxonomy): Bacteria > Bacillati > Actinomycetota > Actinomycetes > Kitasatosporales > Streptomycetaceae > Streptomyces > Streptomyces sp. WAC05292. The sequence continues at coordinate 1,218 of NZ_RPSE01000199.1, read as the reverse complement.
GCGGGCGCCCGCGTCGGGTCGACCGCGCTCATCACGGCGGTGTGGGCGACGGGCCGGCGGGGGTCGCCGTCGAGGAGGAGCGAGCCGTCCCAGGGCAGGGGGGCAGCGGTGGCGTGGTGGATGACGGTGACCTCGTGGAAGGCGGGGACCCGCAGGCCCGGCAGGAGCCCGGCGGCGGCGCGCGCGCCGGTGGCGAGGACGAGGGAGCGGCAGGCGAAGTCGCCGTGGTCCTCGGTGGTGACGAGGTTGGTGGCCACCGACCGGACGCGGACGCCGGTGCGGACGGTGCCCGGCGGCAGTCCGGCGGCGAGCAGCCGGGGCAGGGCCGCGGCGCCTCCCTCGGGCACGGCGAGCCGCCCCCGGGCGAAGCTGCGCAGGGCCAGGTCGGCGACCCGGCTGGAGGTGGTGAGGTCCGGGTCGCGCAGCAGGGCGGAGAGCAGCGGCCGCAGGGTGCTGCCCATGCCCCGGGTGCGCAGGGCCTGCGCGGCGGTGCGCTCGGGCCGGGCCAGGATGCGGTCGGCGGGCAGGGCGGAGAGCCGCCCGAGGTAGGCGCTGAGCCGGGCCTGGTCGAAGGAGCCGCTGGCCAGTGCGCGGGCGGGGGTCCGGGCCCCGGCGCGCAGCTGCCTGCCTTCGGCGTGGACGAGGACGCCGGGCGCGAAGGGCCGCAGTACGAGGGCGGCGAGGCCGGGTGTCCGGTCGAGTTCCGTGTACGAGGTGTTGAGCAACTGGCCGACCCGGTCGAGCCGGAACCCGTCCGCGTGCTCGGTGGCCATGCGGCCGCCGGTGTCCTGCGCGGCCTCCAGGACGGTGACGGTGACCCCCGCCGCGATCAGGTGCTGTGCCGCCGCGAGTCCTGAGACTCCGGCTCCTACGATGACGACGTCCGCATGCTGTGCGGCGCGGTGCGAGCTGCTGAGCACGTGCCCCTCCCCGAGGTCGGCGCGGCTGTGTGGGGATCCTCCTTCCCCCAACCGACTCAAGGGGAACCCGAGTTCGGTGCGGTATTCCGGTCGGATCCGGTCGCATGGCGGTCGCATCCGGGTCACGAACGGTCGCACGGCGCCATCCCGTGCGCTGCGGCAGGAGCCGTGTGACGGGCGCGCCGCGACGGGGCCGACGGGCCGCCTGCGGGGCTCGACGGGCGGTACGCGTGCGGGGTCTGCGGCTGGGTCAACGACCACTCCGAGGGCCACCGGCGGCTGCCGCGCGCCGACGAGG
>NZ_RPSE01000198.1:0-10967 GCF_003949955.1 Streptomyces sp. WAC05292 | reverse complement strand
GTCCACGGCCAGAGCCGCAGGCCACAGCCACTGCCGGGCGCCGTGCGGCCGGGGCCGCCGGGTGCTCTGAGAGACTGGGGGCACGATGAGCGAGACAACTGCTCGGCGGGACGCGGACGCGGTACTGCGCGCCCGGGCCGAGATCGACCTGGCCGCCCTGCGGGCCAACGTACGCGCACTGCGCGAACGGGCCCCCGGGGCGGCTCTCATGGCCGTCGTCAAGGCGGACGCCTACGGCCACGGCGCGATCCCCTGCGCCCGTGCGGCCGTCGCGGCCGGTGCGACCTGGCTCGGCACCGCCACCCCGCAGGAGGCCCTCGCCCTGCGCGCGGCGCTGCGCGGGGACTGCCACCTGCACTCGGAGTGGTCGGACGGAGGCAGCCCCATCGAGGCGATGGGCCGGGCCGCGGCCGCACTGGGCCACGAGTGGGCCGTCCTCACCGACCACTCGCCGAGCCTCACGGTCGCCCGGGGCCTGACGGCGGAGCGGCTGCGCGAGCAACTCGACGTCGTGGCCGAACTGAACGCCGGGTGGGCGCCGTTCCGGCTGCTGACCGGCATCGAGTGCGACATCCTCCTCGACGGCTCCCTCGACCAGGAGCCGGAGCTGCTGGACCGGCTGGACGTCGTCGTCGGATCCGTCCACTCCAAGCTGCGGATGGAGGAGCCCGCCATGACGCGCCGGCTGCTGACCGCCGTGGCGAACCCGCTGATGGACGTCCTGGGCCACTGCACGGGGCGGCTGGTGACCGGGCGGACCCGGCCGGAGTCCCGGTTCGACGCCGAGGCCGTCTTCGCGGCCTGCGCCGAGGCCGGGACCGCCGTCGAGATCAACAGCCGGCCCGAGCGGCTCGACCCGCCCCGCCGGCTGCTGCGGCTCGCCGTGGAGGCCGGAACCCTCTTCGCCGTCGACACCGACGCCCACGCCCCCGGCCAACTGGACTGGCAGCTCACCGGCTGCGAACGGGCCGCCGAGTGCGGGGTCCTGGCCGACCGTGTGGTCAACACGTGGTCCGCCCAGGACCTCCTGGCCTGGACCCGCACCCGCCGGCCGCCGCGGCGGGCGGCGGCGTAGGCTGTCCGCCGCCGCGGTGGGGAAAGGTAGCGCAGAGGTCGTCGCATCCTCTTGCGAAGAGGAATGACGCCGGTTCGAATCCGGCCCGCCCCGCCGTGTGCGCAGGGCACGGCCCGCGGGGTACTGCGCGCGGCCCCGCCGCTCGCGCCCCGGGGCATGGTCGCGGGGGCGGAGCCGGCGCGTGCACGGCTCAGCCCCCGCGGGCTCACTCCCCCGGCATCAGCCGCGCGCCCCCGCCCGCGCCCTCGGGGCCCCGGCGGCCAACGCCAGGCCCGCCAGCAGTGCGGCGACCGCCGCGCACAGCACCGCCGCGGCGCCCGCCCAGGGCAGCGGCGCGCTCACCGCGCCCCGCAGCGGGTCGAGGCCGCCGACCCCGCCGACCACGTGCAGGGCGACGACCCCGACCGCCGCGGCGGCACCGGCCCGCCAGGCCGCGTCGCCGCCCCGTGCGGCCAGCAGCGCCCCGAAGCCCAGGCCGAGGACGGCGGCGAGCAGCGGCAGCAGGGCCGCCGGTCCCGCGGCCGGCACCGCTGCCGGGTCACCGGGCAGGTGGAGGGCACCGCAGAGCACCAGCACCGCCGCCACGGGCCGCCGCAGGACGCGGCGCAGCCGCCGCGCACGGGCGGGCGCGGGCTGCGCGGGCGCGGGCTGCGCGGGCCCGCCCTCGGCGGGGCCGCGGGGGCGGCTCCCGGCGCGCTCCGCCGGCTCTGCGCCGGGGCGGCCGTACGAGCGCGCGGGGCGCGCCGGGGCGGCGGGGGGTCCGTCGGCACCGTCCGTCCCGAGGATGCTGACGAGCAGGGCGACGTCCTCGACGGGCCGCCCCACGGCGGCCGCGCGCAGCGTGACGTCCTTCTCGGGCCCTTCGCCGGCGGCGCCGTCCAGGAGGGCGACCATCTCGCGCACTTCGTGCACGGGCCGCGCCACGGCCGCGGCGCGCAGCGCCTGGTGCCCGCGGTCCGGATGCTGGCCCGTCTCCTTGAGGAGGCTCACCAGTTCGGCGACCTCCTCCAGCGGCCGGCAGGTGCCCGCCGTCTCCAGCAGCGTCCGTATCGGTTCTGCGGCCGCCCGGTCGGTGGCGTCGCCCGTCTCGTGGTCTGCCCGTTCGTCGGTGGCGGCGGGCTCGCGGGGACCGGCGGGCTGCGCCTCCGCGAGCATCATGGGGTCAGGGTCGTTCATCTGAAGCTCCGTTCGCCGACGCGCGGGTCTGCGTAGTGCGCGCCGGTCAGCGTGCGCCATATGGATGCGCACGCCCGTTCCCATTCACGCGGACACCGCCGAACGGCGCCATCCGCGGCGGGCAAACGGGGGAACCGGCCCCGGCGGCAGGTCACCCGTCGGCGGCGGTTCGAGATGCGGCCCCGCGGCGCGGCTGCTTCGCTGGGTCCGCCCTCCTTCCCCCACACACGAGGAGTGACCATGGGCGTTACAGGCGAATCCGGCGGCCGTGTCCGGCAGTTGCGCGAGAAGGCACAGGAGCTGCAGCAGGCGGCCGAGCGCTCCGGCGACCCGGACGAGCGCCGCCGGCTCCAGGACAAGGCGCGGCGCCTGCGCGAGCAGAGCGAGCAGGAGAGCCGGATCGACGACCGGGGTATGGACCCCATGTAGCGCGGCGCCGTACGGGCCGCCGGCCGGGGCCCCGCGGGGCCCCGGCCGGTGCGCCGTACGGCGGCACGGGCGCGGGCACGGTTCGAGAACACGTCTGGGGACGGTGGATGAAGGCGACGCAGGTACTGGCCGACGGGTACGGGCGGATCCGGGAGGTGGTGCACGAGGTGGTGGACGGTCTGCCGGCCGAGGAGCTGAACATGCGGACCGGCCCCGACGCGAACTCCATCGCCTGGCTGGTGTGGCACCTGACCCGGGTGCAGGACGACCACATCGCCGACGCCTCCGGCCAGGAGCAGGTCTGGACGGCGCAGGACTGGGCGGGCCGCTTCGCGCTGCCGCTGCCCGCCGACTCCACCGGGTACGGCCACACCTCCCGGGAGGCGGGCACGGTCCGGGTCGACTCGGGCGACCTGCTGCTGGGCTACCACGACGCCGTCCACGAGCAGACGGCGGCCTTCCTCCGCGGTCTCGCCGCCGCCGACCTGGAGCGGATCGTCGACAAGCGGTGGGACCCGCCGGTCACGCTCGGGGTGCGGCTGGTGAGCATCCTGGCCGACGACCTCCAGCACGCCGGGCAGGCGGCCTACGTGCGGGGCCTGCTGGGCCGGTGACGCACGGGCCGTGGCCGGGAGGGTCTGCCGCGTCGCCGGCGTCCGCCGCGGTGCGGCGCAGGGCGGAGGTCCGCGCCCCGCGGCGGACGGGCGTGCGGGGGGCCGGCAACTAGGCTTGCGGGCATGGCGAACGACGACACGGCGGTCCTGGCCTCCGTCGGCCCCCGGCTGCGCGCCCTGCGCAAGGGCCGGGGCATCACCCTGACCGCGCTGGCCGACACCACCGGCATCTCGGTCAGCACCCTGTCCCGCCTGGAATCCGGGGCCCGCCGCCCCAACCTGGAACTGCTGCTGCCGCTGGCACGCGCCTACCGGGTCCCGCTGGACGAGCTGGTCGGCGCGCCGCCGGTCGGCGACCCGCGGGTCCGCCTGAAGCCGGTCCGCCGGCACGGCGCGACGATCGTCCCGCTGACCCAGAGCCCAGGCGGCCTCCAGGCCTTCAAGATGGTCATCCCGCCCACCCGCCGGAACCCCGACCCGCGCACGCACGAGGGCTACGAGTGGCTGTACGTCCTCAGCGGCACGCTCCGCCTGGTCCTCGCCGAACGCGACCTGCTCCTCCGACCGGGCGAGGCCGCGGAGTTCGACACCCGCCTCCCGCACTGGTTCGGCAGCACGGGCGAGGCCGCGGTCGAACTCCTGAGCCTCTTCGGCCCCCAGGGCGAACGCGTCCACGTCCGCGCCCGCCCGACCGGCTCGTAGGGGGACCGGCGGCCGCCCGGTGGAGCAGGACTCCGTACCGGGCCCCGGGGTCGGTCAGGCGGACCGGGCCTGGGTGGGCGGGTGCCAACCGGGCCCGGCCCCTGTTGCACCGCGTCGACGCGCGGTTCGGGTTGCGGGACGCGGACTTCGCCGACATCGGCGCCTGGCTGCGCGTCTGCCGCTGAAGGGCCGGGTCAGCCCCAGGAGGCGGCCACCAGCGCCCGCCGGGCCGCGGACAGGTGGGTCGCGGCGGCCAGCCACGCCCAGGCGTAGGCGTCGGCCGACGGGTCGGTCAGGCGGCCGAACGCGTCGCGCGGCCGGCGGTCCGCCTCGGCTGCGAGGTCCGCGGCCAGTTCGGCCGCGGTGGTGAAACCGGCCCTGCGCAGCGGCCCGTACGCGGCGAGCGGTTCGGGACCGCGCCCGGACTCGGCGACGGCCCGGCGGCCGCCGGCGACGCCCGACTCCAGCAGCCGGTCGGCCCGCCACAGCGGCGATTCGGCCAGCGGGTCGGGGCCCGGTTCGGCGGGCGGGGTCTGCGGGGCGGTGCTCCTGGGCGGGAAGTTGTCGCCCTGGAGGCGGTCGTAGCCCAGGTCGGCGCGGCCCAGCAGGCCGTCGGGCAGCCGCAGTGTGTACGCGGCCCCCGGAACGGGCCCGACGGCGAGGGGCCGCAGGGTGGCGGCCCGGTCGAGGTCGGGGCGGCCCAGGACGCGCAGCGCGAGGCCCGGGTGGGCGGCGATCCGGCGCAGGTTCTCCAGGTGGGGCAGCTCCGGGTGCGGGTGGGCGGCGCGCAGCCGCAGCACCGGCCCGTCGGGGCGGTCCTCCCGTACGAGGAGGTCCTCCCCTGCCGGGCCGAGCACCGTGACGTCGCAGCCCAGCAGGGCCGGGCCGGCGCCGTCCGGGTCGGGGTCGGCGAGCTGCGCGGCGACCGCCTCGGCCGCCGGGCGGGCGAACAGCACGGCGGCGGGCTCCTCGGTCCACGGGATGCCGGGCACCGGGTGGGCCTGTACGCCGCGTCCGGCGCCGAGCCGGCCGTCGGGCGAGACGGTGGCGCCGGCGATGCGCAGGCCGCCGCGGGCGAGGCCCGCGTGGTCGAGGGCGGCGCCGCCGAGGACCACCGAGGCGGAGCCGGCGCCCTTGGCGCGGGCCAGGCCGCCGGGGCGGACGTCGGACAGCGAGTGGCGTCCGCCGTCCTGCGACAGCAGGTGGGTGACCACACCGCCGTATCCGGTGGCGGACAGCACCGGCTCCCGGCACAGCCCGTACACCCGCAGGTGGCCGCCCGGCCGGTAGGTGCGCCGGGAGGTGCCCGTCCACGCGGGGTCCGCGGCGCCGGACGCCAGCAGGGCGGCGGTCTGCAGGAGTTCCAGGAAGGATGCGGCGAGGTCGGCCAGGCGGTGGTTGCCGCTGCGCTCGCGGGCGGAGCGCAGGCCGCGGACGAGGCGCAGGGTGGCGGCCTCGGCGCGCGGCAGGCCGGCGACGCGGGCGCTGTGGGCGGCGCGCAGCAGTTCGGCCTGGACGACCGCCCCGGCGGCGGTGGCACCGGCGGCGAGGGCCTCGGCGCCGGCCCGCCACAGGGCTTCGGCCGCGGCGGTCTGGGCCGCGGTGAGGGCCGGGGGCGGCGTGTCCGCCCCGCCGCCCGGGCTCGCGGGGCCGCCGGGGGCTGCCGTGGAGCCCGCGGTGGCCGCGGGCCCGCCGGGGCCTTCGGCAGCGGTGGCGGGCGCGGCCGGCCCGCCAGGGGCCGCCGCCTCCGCCTCCGGTTCCGGTGCGGCCGGTGTGTCCGCGAGCGGGGCCGCGCCGAGCACGGCGGCCCGGTGCAGGCAGCGGGGCGCGAGCAGGCAGGTGCAGGCGGCCCGTTCGGCGGTGTCGACGGCGCCGCCGGGGCCGGGCCGCAGGGTGACGACGGCGTCCTCGCCGAACCGGACGGTGACGGTGCCGTCCGCGGCGCGCTCGGCCGGTGTCACGCCCGTGGCACAGCCTTCGACGGCGGCGTCGAGCTTCTTGCGCAGCCGCGCGGTGAGGTGCTCGACGGCTTCGGCGAGGACCTCGGGGGCGACGGGCGGCAGCAGGTCGGTACTCAACGGGTTTCTCCACGGAGGCGGTCGCCCACCCAGCGGGCGAGGGCGAGCGGGCTGAGGGCGGCCACCGGCATGCCGGCCGCGACGAGCTGCCGCGCGACGGACACCGAGTAGCGGGGGGTGCCGGTGTCGTCCAGGGCGGCGCAGCCCATCAGGTGCGCACCGGAGGCGGCGAGCGCCCGTACCTCGCCGAGGAGTCCGCCGATGGGTGCGCCCTCTTCGAAGTCGCTGACCACGACGACGAGGGTGCGGCTCGGCACCGTGATCAGGGAGCGGGCGTGGGCCAGGCCCGCGGCGATGTGCGTGCCCCCGCCGACGCGGACCTCCAGGAGCAGCGACAGCGGGTCCTCGACGCGGTCGGTGAGGTCCACGACCTGGGTGGAGAAGGCGAGGAAGTGCGTCGACAGGGTCGGTACGCCGCCCAGGACCGCGGCGGTGAGCGCCGACCAGATGACGGACGCCTCCATGGAGCCGGAGACGTCGACGACGAGGACGAGGCGCCAGTCGGCCTCGCGGCGGGCCCGCGTGTGGAAGACGGGCCGCTCGGGGACGACGAGGAGGCGTCCGTCGTCCTGCCGCCGCGTGTGCGCCAGGTTGGCCCGCAGGGTGCGGTCCAGGTCGAGCCGCCCGCCGGGACGGCGCGTGGGGCGCGGCGTGTCGAGGCCGGACAGGGCGGGGCGCAGCCGGGTGGCCAGCTCCTTGGCGAGTTCGTCGACCAGGCGCCGCACGAGGGGGCGCAGGCGGGCGAGCTGTGCTTCGGGCAGGCCGCCCGCGAGGGACAGCACGGAGCTGAGGAGTTCCACGGAGGGCCGTACGGACGCGGGGTCGAGCTGCGTCAGCACGTCGCTGCGGCCGGTGTCGGCGGCGGCGGCGAGGACCTCCTCGCGGACGTCGGCGCCGAAGAGCGCCTGCAGTTCCTCGGCCCATTCGCGGGCCGTGGGGAAGGACGCGTCCTGGCCGCCGCCCGTGCCGGAGCCGGCGCCGGCGTCGAGGTCGGCCGAGCCCTCGCCGCGGCCGGTGCCGTACAGCTCGTCGAGGGCGCGGGCATAGCGGCGGGCGCCGGCGGGGAGCCGGTCGCGCTGCCGGCCGAGGAGCAGCCGCCAGCGGTCGGCGGGCCCGAGCCGTACGGCGTCGCCTGCGGCGCCGGTCCCGGCGGGATCCGCGCCCGCGGGCGGTGCCGGCGCCGCGGCCGGTACGGGCGGCCCTGCCTGCGCCCCGTCCGCGGTGGCCGCAGGACCGGCCGGTGCCGACCGCCCGGAAGGCGCCGTGACGGGCGCGGCGGCGGAACCGGCGGACGGCCGCTCCGCCGGCGGGGCGGCCGCCGCGGCCGGGTCGGTGGACCGGGCGGGCCGTCCGTCCGCTTCGGGGGACGCGGCGGCTGCCGCGTCGGCGGGTGCCTGGGCGGCGGCGCCGGGCCGCGCGGAGGCGGCAGCGTCGGCCGGGTCGGCGGCGGGGCGGTCGGGGCGCGGCAGGGCCTTCAGGGCGGCGGCTCCGGCGGCGTCCGCGGCCGCCCACAGGGCGAGCAGCGCGGGCGGTGCGTCGAGGGTGAGGTCGATGCGGTCGCCGAGGCGTTCGGTGACGGTGGCCAGGAGCCGCTCCCGGGCGGCGGGGGCCAGCGTGTCGAAGCCGCCGCGGAGGGCCGGGAGCCGGTCCAGGAAGTCCGTGTCGGCGAGCGAGTCGACGCGGTCCAGGACGGGGAGGAGCGCGGCCGCGGAGGACTGCAGCAGCGGCCCGGCCGCGGTGAGCAGCCCGCCCAGGCGGCGCGTCAGCGCGCGGCGTGCCTCAAGGGTGGAGGCGCCGTCGATCCAGCCGGCGGCGCGGGCCCCGAGCCCGTCGGCGGGGTCCAGGTCGAGGAGGACCCGTACGGCGAGCGCCGCGCCCTGCATCAGCGGGGAGCCGTCGGCCGCGAGCGCGGCGAGGGCGTCGTCCATGCGCAGGCCGAGGTGGCGGCCGGCGGCCCGGTCGGCGAGGGCGACGAGGGCCCGCGCGTCGGCGGGGTCCTCGCTGCCGGCCAGGCCGGGCAGGGCGCGTACGGCGGCGTCCAGCAGCTCGCCGGTGAGGGCGCCGGCGGCTTCGCGCAGGCCGTCCGAGTCCAGCGGGAAGTGCCCGCGGGCGAGCCCTTCCAGCAGGTCGAGTGCTTCGAGGAGTTCGGGCAGGGCCGCGGTCTGCGGCAGGACGGCGGCGGCCTCCTCCAGGCGTACGCCGACCAGTTCGGGCAGGTCGCAGCGGGCGGCGGCGGCCAGGCCGGCGAGGATCTGCTGCGGGGTCGGGCCGCCGTCGGCGGCGGCCCGGCGGGCGGTCTCGCCGAGCGTTCCGGCGGCGGCCTGGGCGGCGGTGACGCCGCGGACCCCGGCGAGATCCAGGCGGGCCGGGACGGACGGCGTCCACTTCAGCCGCCACTTGGTGCCGAGGGCGGTGCCGTCGCCGGTGCCGGCCACGTCGAGGGCCTCACCGTACCCGGCGCCGAGGACGGCGAGGCGCTGCAGGAGCACCTCGCGCCGCCGGTCGAGCGGGGAGCGCAGCGGGTCGAGGCGGATTTCGCGGGAGGCGGGGTCCTGCGGGCCGGGCAGCCGCAGTTCGGTGAGCTCGGCTTCGACGCCGGGCCCGAGGCCGGAGCGCGGGGCGCGCGGGGTGATGCGGCCCCGGCCGGTGCCGACGAACACGGCCTCCAGGGCCCGGGCCAGGGCTCTGCCGCGGCCGAGGGGCTCGCCCTGGCCGAGGACGGTGGTGACGGCTTCCAGAAGCTCGCCGCGGCCGGGCGCGGGCAGGCCGCGCAGGGCGGCCAGGTCGCAGGCCAGGCGCAGGGTTTCGGCGGCCTCCCCGGTGCCGGCGGTGTGGCCGGCGCGGCGCAGCTCCCGGCACAGGCCGGTGAGGGCGTCGGACGCCGCGGTGCGGAGCCGGCCGGGGTCGCCGCCCGCCTCCAGGACGGCCTGCTGCCAGCGGGGGTCGCGGATGCCGGCGGGGTAGCCGGAGCGGGAGTCGAGCAGGTCGAAGGAGTACGGCACGAGCGAGGTGACGGCGGCTTCGGCGTCCCCGGCGGCATCCCGGCATCCCGTGCCCGCGCCGTCGGCGGCGTCGGCGGCGTCGAGGGGCCGGGCGTCGGGGAGCGCGGCGTCGAGGAGCGCGGGCGCGTGGAACGCGCCGATGACGGCGGCGACGCGCCTGCCCCCGGCGGCCGCCCCGGCGATGACGCTGCGCATCCGCGCCTCGCGGGCCAGGTCCGCGGCGGGGACGTCGGCGTCCTGGCGCAGCGCCCAGCCGACGCCGAGGGCGGCCCGGCGGACTGCCTCGGGCGTGCAGCCCGGGGCGAGCACCTCGACGGCGCGGTCCCACATGTCGTCGCCGTCGCGGCCGGTGCCGGAGGCGCTGAGGGCGTCCGCGTACGAACGCCCGCGCCCGGCCCGGACGCCGCCGGCGGCGTCCGGCGCCGCGTGCGCATCCTGCTCCGGGGCCCAGCCGGGATCGCCGAGCGGCAGGTCGCAGCACAGCACGTCGGCGCCGTGCTCGCGGGCCCACCGGATCGCCGCCAGCTCCGGGGAGAAGTCGGCGAACGGGTAGAACGCGAGGCCGCCGCCCCGCCCGGTGCCGGCGAGGGCGACGGGCGCGACGGTCTCGGGGTCGGCGAGGTGCTCCAGCCACGGCCGGAAGTCGGCGGGGAGCTCCACGCAGACGACCTCGGCCCCGGCGGCGTCCAGCAGCGCCGGGACCACGGCGGCGAGGGCCGGGCTGTGGTGGCGTACGCCCAGCAGGTAGGGCTGCCGGGACGCGGCGAGGGCGTCCACGGCGGCCCGCGGGTCGGCGGCGTCCGGGCCGGGGCCGGCCGGGGGCGTCGGCGCGCCCGCGGTGGGGGTGGTCATCGGAGGCTCCCGCGCAGGTCCCACAGGCGGCGCCACATGGCCGAGCCGTCCTCGGCGCGGCGGCGGACCGGGCCGTCCCAGTAGCCGAGCAGGCGGCCGTGGTCGGCGGGGTCGTCCTTGCGGACCACGCCGAGGAGGTGGCCGGGCAGCAGGTCGAGGACGTCGCCGCCCGGCAGGTATGCGGCCGCGACGCCCAGGGAGGCGGCCACCTGGACGGCCTCGGCGGTGGACATCACGGTGCCGGGGCGCTCCACGTCCCAGCCCTCGGCGGAGCGGCCGGAGCGCAGGTCGCGGAAGACGGTGACGAGGGCGTCGAGGACGGCGTCGTCGACGCCGAAGGAGGCGCCGGCGCGCTGTACGGCCGCGACGGCCTGCCGGCGGATCAGGGTGGCCTCGGCGTCCGCGTCGGCGATGGGGTCGACGGTCTCGAAGTTGAAGCGCCGCTTGAGGGCGGCGGACATCTCGGAGACGCCGCGGTCGCGGAGGTTGGCGGTGGCGATGACCGTGAAGCCGGGGGCGGCGGCGACCACGGCGTCCTCGGTGGCGGTCAGTTCGGGGACGGTGACGCGCCGGTCGGACAGGATCGACACCAGCGCGTCCTGGACCTCGGGCAGGCAGCGGGTGATCTCCTCGACGCGGACGACGCGCCCGGTGCGCATGGCGGACAGCACCGGGGAGTCGACGAGGGCCTGCGGGGTGGGGCCCTGGGCGAGGAGGAGGGCGTAGTTCCAGCCGTAGCGGAAGGCGTCCTCGGTGGTGCCGGCGGTGCCCTGCACGGTGAGGGAGCTGGTGCCGCTGACGGCGGCGGCGAGCAGCTCCGACAGCATCGACTTGGCGGTGCCGGGCTCGCCGGTGAGGAGCAGGCCGCGCTCGCCCGCGAGGGTGACGACGCAGCGTTCGACGAGGGCGCGCTCGCCGACGAATTTGGGGGCGATCTTCATCTTGGCGGGCAGTCCGGCCCGGCGCCCGCGCAGGGTGAGGTCCTCGCCGTCGCTGCCGCAGACGAAGGTCACGACGGCGCGCGGGGTGAGCGCCCAGC
>NZ_RPSE01000197.1:0-11045 GCF_003949955.1 Streptomyces sp. WAC05292 | reverse complement strand
GGTGGAGACGGGGGAGGCGGGCGGCGTCTGCGAGCGGGATCCGCCGGTGCCGGTGCCGCCGGAGCCCGAGCCGCTGCCGGAGCCGCCGGCGGAGCCGGAGCCCGAGCCGCTGCCCTGCGGGCTGTACTTGCCGCCCTCGATCCGGCCGCCCTCGACGATCGCCTTGTTCCGGTCGAACGGGTAGGGCGGGTAGAGCTCCTCGATCTGCTGCGGGGTGAGCTTGTTCGCCAGCAGCGCGCGGTCGATCTCGTCCTGCATGTTGGCGCGCAGGTCCCAGGCCATGGCCTTCAGCCAGGCCACCGAGTCGACGGGCGTCCACTGCTCGGGCCGGTAGTCGTCGCTGAGCTTGAGGGCGGCGTGCTCGACGGAGAGGTCCTTGCCGGACTTGCCCTTGAGGTAGGCGTTGACCCCGTCGGCGTACGCCTGGAGGTACTTCTTGGTGTCGGGGGAGAGCTTGGTGTTGTACTCGGCCTCCGCGACGCGGCGCCAGCCGAGGGTGCGCAGGAACGCGTCCGTCTCGACCTGGCCGGGGCCGAACATCTCGGAGAGGCGGCCGGAGGTCATGTGGCGGCGGACGTCCATCTCCCAGAAGCGGTCCTGGGCGTGGACGAAGCCCTGCGCGCGGAAGAGGTCGTCGTCGTTGTCCGCGTAGAGCTGCGGGATGCCGTGGGCGTCGCGCTTGACCTCGACGGCCCCGGTGAGGCCGGGCACGGAGAGGGTGCCGCTCGTCTGCGGGAACGAGGCGCGGATGGTGTCCGCGCTCCAGTACGTCCCGTACCCGAAGCCCGCGAGGAGCCCCAGGACCAGAACGAGCACGATCAGACGGGCGCGTCGTCCCTTCTTCTTGGCGGAAGGGGCGGTTTCGTTGGCGGGCATCGCTGTCCTTCGAGGGGCAGGGTGGTCCTGGGAATGCTGAGAGCAACCATAGGCGCAGGACCGGGTCCGTTGATCCGGCAGGGGTCGAGGTCCTCAGGACAGGCCCGAACAGGTGTTTCACAATGTGGGTATCGCGTAAAGGATGCGTCAAAGATTAGGTAAGGTAACGAACTACATCACCGCCGGTCGCCCGGAGGAGCGATCCGCCAGGCGCGTTGAGGGAGGGCCGCCCGCTGACCGTCCACACGCTCAATGCACTCCTGCTCGCCTGCTCGCTCGTCCTGCTCGTCGCCGTGGCGGCGGTGCGCCTCTCCTCGCGCAGCGGCCTCCCCAGCCTGCTCATCTACCTCGGCATCGGGATCGCGATGGGGCAGGACGGCATAGGCAACATCGCCTTCGACAATGCCGAGCTGACCCAGGTCATCGGGTACGCGGCACTCGTCGTGATCCTCGCCGAGGGCGGTCTCGGCACGAAGTGGACGCAGATAAGGCCGGCCCTGCCGGCTGCGGCCATGCTGTCGCTGGTCGGCGTCGCGGTGAGCGTCGGCGTGACGGCCGCGGGGGCGCACTACCTGGTCGGGCTGGAATGGCGGCAGGCCCTGCTGATCGGCGCGGTCGTCTCCTCGACCGACGCGGCGGCCGTCTTCTCGGTGCTGCGGAAGGTGCCGCTCCCGTCCCGGATCACGGGTGTGCTGGAAGCGGAGTCGGGTTTCAACGACGCGCCCGTCGTCATCCTGGTCGTCGCGCTGTCGGCGGCGGAGCCCGTCCACTCCTGGTACGTCCTGGTCTGGGAGATCGGGCTGGAGCTGGCCATCGGCGCGGCGATCGGCCTCGCCGTCGGCTTCCTCGGCGCGTACGGGCTGCGGCACGTGGCGCTGCCCGCCTCGGGCCTGTACCCGATCGCCGTCATGGCGATCGCGGTGTCCGCGTACGCGGCCGGGGCGATGGCGCACGGCTCCGGGTTCCTCGCCGTATACCTGGCTTCCGTGGTGTTGGGGAACGCGAAGCTGCCGCACTGGCCGGCCACGCGCGGGTTCGCGGACGGGCTCGGCTGGATCGCCCAGATCGGCATGTTCGTCCTGCTCGGACTGCTGGTCACGCCGCACGAGCTGGCCGGGGACTTCTGGCCGGCGGTGGTCATCGGCCTGGTGCTGACGATGGTGGCGCGGCCGCTGTCGGTGTTCGCCGGCCTGCTGCCGTTCGGGCTGCCCTGGCAGGAGAAGGCGCTGATGTCGTGGGCGGGCCTGCGCGGCGCCGTCCCCATCATCCTGGCGACGATCCCGCTGGTGACGGGCATCGAGGGCAGCGACCGCGTCTTCAACATCGTCTTCGTGCTGGTCATCGTCTACACGCTGGTCCAGGGGCCGACGCTGCCCTGGGTGGCACGGAAGCTGGACATCGCCGCCGGCGACGAGACGGCCGCCGACCTGGGCATCGAGTCCGCCCCGCTGGAGAAGCTCCGCGGGCACCTGCTGTCCTTCTCCATCCCGGCGGCCTCGCGGATGCACGGCGTCGAGGTGAGCGAGCTGCGCCTGCCGCCGGGCGCCTCGGTGACGCTGGTGGTGCGGGACTCCGAGAGCTTCGTGCCGCTGCCGTCGACGGTGCTGCGGCGCGGGGACGAGCTGCTGGTGGTGGCCACGGACCCGGTGCGGGACGCCGCGGAGGCGCGGCTGCGGGCGGTCACCCGGGGCGGCAAGCTGGCCGGATGGCTGGGGACGGGGAACGGAGCGGGCCACGGCGGCGGGCGCCGCACGGCCCACGGCCTCCGGCGCCGGCACCGCCCCGGAGGGTGATCCCCGCGGGCGGCGGCCGCCTCGTTTCGAGGGGGTCGGGGGGCCCGTACGTCTTTGAACGTCGCTCAAATTCGGCCATTTTCGATGGATTATGCAGGGCTTTGCCCTTATTCCATGGTCCACGGAGCGTGAAGTTCCGCTTAATCGCAGGCAAAGGCATGGCTTGTCAGCGGAATCACAGGGTGTGAGAGCGTAGCTGCCTGTACCATAAAGGCACACCACATCGAACCAACTCTGCCTGATGCAGAGCTGGCGCGACCGCAAAGCGGCCGTGGCTGCCCCCGCAGTGGGCGGGGCGCCCAGGTATCACTCGGTTCTGCGCAAGAGGACAGCTCTCGGGGCTCCTACGTACGGGTGCGGCCGCTCACCAGCGAAACACCTCCGCAGACCGGGAGCTCTACCAGGCAGCGGAAAGGCCAGGCCGTGACATCCGCGGTCACGACCGACACGTCCGCCCGACCCGGTTACGGACAGCTGCTGCGCACTCCCGGCGCCCTCGGCTTCGTACTCCCGGGGTTCGCCGCCCGCCTCCCCTTCGGCATGCTGACGATCAGCATCCTGCTGCTGGTCCAGCACACCACCGGCTCGTACGCGAGCGCCGGCATCGTCTCCGCCGTCACCGGCATCTCGATGGCGCTGTTCGCCCCGGTCATGGGCTCCCTGACCGACCGCCACGGCCAGAGCGCCGTGCTCGTCCCGGGCGTCCTCGCACACGCCGCAGCCGTCGCCGGGCTCGTCGCCCTCGCCCTGACGGACGCCCCGCTGTGGGCGCTGGCGGCGGCCGCCGTCCCGACCGGCGCCTCCGTGCCGCAGGTCGGCCCCATGGTGCGGGCCCGCTGGGCCGCCCGGCTGGAGGGCTCGCCGCTGCTGCCTACCGCCGCCGCGTTCGAGTCCGTCACCGACGAGTTCACCTTCGTCGTCGGCCCCGTCCTCGCCACCGCCCTGTGCACCGGCGTCCACCCGGCCGCCGGCCTGGCCACCGAGGCCGTGCTCACCCTCGCCGGCGGCCTCGTCTTCGCCGCCCGCCGCGCCTCCCAGCCCCGCGCGCACGCGCACCACGAGGGCGGCGGCGCCCGCCGCGGCTCCGCGCTGGCCCACCCCGGCCTGCGGGTCCTGATCGCGGCCTTCCTCGGCATCGGCGCCGTCTTCGGCGGCATGCAGGTGTCCCTGGCCGCCTTCTCCAACGAGATCGGCAACCCGGGCGCGAACGGCGTGCTCTACGGCGTCTTCGCCGCCGGCAACATGGTCGCGGGCATCGCCTGCGGGGCCATCGCCTGGAAGATCGGCCCGCGCCGCCGCCTGCTGCTCGGGTACGCCGGCCTGACCGCGGCCGCGTCGGTGCTGTGGACCGCGGACTCCGCGATCCTGCTCGGCGGACTCGGCCTCCTCGTCGGCCTGTGCATCGCCCCGGCCCTGATCACCGGCTACACCATGGTCGAGGCCCTGGTCCCGGCGAACGCCCGGACCGAGGCCTTCACCTGGCTCACCGGCGCCGTCGCCTTCGGCCAGGCCGTGGCCGTGATCGCGGCCGGCAACCTGACGGACTCGCACGGCTCCGCGTACGGCTTCCTGGTCCCGATGGCCGGTACCGTCCTGGCCTTCGCCACCCTCGTCGCCCTGCGGGCCAAGCTGGCCCCCAAGGCCCCGAGCCGCGTCGTCGGCGCGTCCGCGGCCCGCACCGGTACCGCCGACGGGCGTGGCGTGGGTCACCGCACGCCGGTGACGGTGGACTGATCCGGCGGAATGCGTCACCATGGAGCATCGTTAGCACTCATCGAGTCAGAGTGCCAGGAGGAAATTCGTGCCGACCTACCAGTACCAGTGCACCGAGTGCGGTGAGGGCCTTGAGGCCGTGCAGAAGTTCACCGACGAGGCACTGACCGAGTGCCCGAGCTGCCAGGGACGCCTGAAGAAGGTGTTCTCCGCGGTCGGCATCGTCTTCAAGGGATCCGGTTTCTACCGCAACGACAGCCGCGGCGCCTCGTCGAGCAGCACCCCGGCCTCCACGCCGAAGCCGGCCGCCGCCGCTCCGGCCGCGTCGTCGTCGAGCAGCAGCTCCACCTCGGCCGCCTGATCCCGTCACGTGCCTTGCGAGGCCCCGTCGCCCTTCCGGCCGGCGGGGCCTTCCGCATGCCCCGTTAGGGTGATCACATGACTGACGCAGAGATCGGTGTCATCGGCGGATCCGGCTTCTACTCCTTCCTGGAGGACGTGACCGAGGTCCGGGTGGACACCCCGTACGGTGCCCCGAGCGACTCCCTCTTCCTCGGCGAGCTGGCCGGGCGCCGGGTCGCCTTCCTGCCCCGCCACGGCCGGGGCCACAAGGTCCCGCCGCACCGCATCAACTACCGCGCCAACCTGTGGGCGCTGCGGGCGGCCGGGGTGCGCCAGGTGCTCGGCCCCTGCGCGGTCGGCGGGCTGCGCGCCGAGTACGGCCCGGGGACGCTGCTGGTCCCCGACCAGCTGGTCGACCGTACGAAGTCGCGCGCGCAGACCTTCTTCGACGGCGAACCCCTGCCGGACGGCTCCGTCCCGAACGTCGTGCACACCACCTTCGCCGACCCCTACTGCCCGGCCGGCCGGGCGGTGGCGCTGGCCTCGGCGCGCGGCCGCGGCTGGGAGCCGGTCGACGGCGGCACGATGGTCGTGGTCGAGGGGCCGCGGTTCTCCACGCGCGCCGAATCGCAGTGGCACGCGGCGATGGGCTGGTCCGTGGTGGGCATGACGGGCCACCCCGAGGCCGTCCTGGCCCGTGAGCTGGGGCTCTGCTACACGTCGATGGCACTGGTCACGGACCTGGACGCGGGCGCCGAGACCGGCGAGGGCGTCTCGCACACCGAGGTGCTGCGGGTCTTCGGCGAGAACGTCGGCCGGCTGCGCGAGGTCCTCTTCGACGCGGTGGCGGCGCTGCCGGCGACGGAGGGCCGGGACTGCCTGTGCACGCACGCGCACGACGGCTGGGACCTGGGGATCGAGCTGCCGTAAGGATCGGCGCAACGGGCCTGCGTCGCGGGGCCGACGTACCGGGGCCGCGTACGGGGCCTGTGTCGCGGGGGCTGCGCAAGTGGCGGACGGGCCGCCCGGGAGGGTGGCGGGGTTGTCCACAGCCCCGCCACCCTCCACAGGTCCGGGCGGGGCCTGCCGGGGAGGCGGATCGTGGGGGTGTCCGGACGCCGGGTCCGGACCCCGAATCCGACCTCCTGGTGGTGGCAGCCATGTCCTCCGACACCCTCGGCACCCTCCTCTCCCCCTCCCTGCCCGCGCTCTCCTCGTGCCCGCCCGCGCGGCGCGTGCCCGCCTTCGCGCCGCTGCGGGTCGGCCCGGCCCGCTACCGGCTGCGCCCGGTACTGCGCCGGCGGCGGCGCACCGCCTCCGGGGCACTGGCCCTGGCCGCGGCCGTGCTCGCGGTGGCGGGCGGCGGCCAGGCCGCCCAGGCCTCCCGCGGCGCGCCCCCGCCGGCGGCGGGGCCGCCTCCCGCGGCCGTGCGGACGGTGTCGGCGCCGGTGCGCATCGCGGACGCGGCGACCGTGCGGCTGCTGCGCCCGGGCGACCGGGTGGACGTCGTCGCGGCCGGGCGTTCGGGGCCGCCGCGGGTGGTCGCGGCGGGGGCCCGGGTGTCCCGGGTGCCCCCGCCCGCCGAGGAGGCGGGGGCGGCCGGGGACGGCGGGGCGCTGGTGGTGCTGTCCGTGCCCCGGGAGACCGCGCGGGAGCTGGTGGGGGCGGCGGCCACCGCCCGGCTGGCGGTGGCGCTGTGCTGAGGCGGCCGGCCCTGGCGAATCGGACTGGAGTGCCGTCGGTCCACCGCGGACGGGCGCCCGATTGGACACGGCCGTGCCCGACTGCCGTAGCTTTCGGAACCGTTGGCTCCATGCATGGCGGATTCGAGGAAGGGCTCAGTCGTGAGCAAGAAGAAGGAAAGCGTCCTGGCGGGCTTCAAGGCCTTCCTGATGCGGGGCAACGTGGTCGACCTGGCCGTCGCGGTGGTCATCGGCGCGGCGTTCACCAACATCGTGAACTCGGTGGTGAAGGGCATCATCAGCCCGCTGGTCGGCGCGATCGGCACCAAGAGCCTGGACGTGTACTCCTCCTGCCTGAAGGGCCCCTGCGGGGTCGACGAGAAGGGCGAGGCGATCGGCGTCAACATCCTGTGGGGCTCGGTGCTGAACGCCACCCTGACCTTCCTGATCACGGCGGCGGTCGTCTACTTCCTGATGGTGCTGCCGATGGCCAAGTACCTGGCCCGGGTGGAGGAGCGCCGCAAGGCCCGCGAGGGGGTGCAGGAGACCATCGAGGTCACCGAGCTGGAGGTGCTGAAGGAGATCCGCAACGAGCTGGTCGCCCAGCGCGCCCTGAACGGCGGCGGCTCCGGCGCCCCGGGTTCCCGCCTCTAGGCGGTCAGGCCCGTCACAGGTGGTGGGGCGGCTTCTCGTCGAGGAAGCGGGCCAGGTCGGCCGCGCTCCCGGCGGCGGGCGGCCGCTCCCCCCAGCCGCGGTCGGTGTCGTCCGAGGACTGCTGGTCCAGCGGGTCGTCGAAGACCAGCCGCGGCTTCGGCTTCTTCGGCGACGGCTCGGCCGCGGGCTCGGGGCGGCGGTCGTCGGAGGCGGGGGCGGTGCTCATGCCTCCAGGGTACGGCCGGTCCCGGGCGCCGTCCGCGCCCCCGGCGCACGCCCGCCCGGGGCACGCGGGCGCGCGTGACCGCGCGCCTCGCCTGCCGCCGCTGCCGCGGCTGGTGTCCTGGCGGCATGGCGTACGCAACCATGACCGCCCGCGACCGGGAGGAACGGCACCGGGCCGCGACGGCTCTGGAGCTGTTCTTCGACCTGTGCTTCGTCGTGGCGGTGGCACAGGCCGGCCGGCAACTGGTCCACGCCGTCGCCGAGGACCACGTCGCCCAGGGCGTGACCGGCTACCTGTTCGTCTTCTTCGGCGTCTGGTGGGCCTGGATGAACTTCACCTGGTTCGCCTCCGCCTACGACGTCGACGACGTGCCGTACCGGATCGCGACGCTCGTGCAGATCTCCGGCGTGCTCGTCTACTCGGCGGGCATCCCCCGCGCGTTCAACGACTACGACTGGACGGTCGCCGTCCTCGGCTACGTGGTGATGCGCCTGGCGCTGACCGTGCAGTGGCTGCGGGCCGCGGCCGGGGAGAGGGGGCCGGCCCGCCGCTGCGCCCTCACCTACGCCGCCGGGCTCGTCGTCTGCCAGATCGGCTGGGTGGGACTGCTCGCGGTCCCCGAACCGGCCCGCCGGTGGGCGTTCCTGGTGCTGGTGGCGGCCGAGCTGCTCGTCCCGGTGATCGCCGAGCGGACGCACCAGACGCCGTGGCACCCGCACCACATCGCCGAGCGGTACGGCCTGTTCACCATCATCGTCCTGGGCGAGACCATCGCGGCGAGCACGGTCGCCGTCCAGTCCGCGCTCGACGAGCACGAGGCACTGGACCTGCTGCTGCCCATCGCGGCGGGCGGCCTGCTGCTGGTGTTCTCGGCCTGGTGGATCTACTTCGCCGTCCCCGCGCACGACCGGTTGCGCACCAACCGCGAGGCGATCCCGTGGGGTTACGGGCACTACGTCATCTTCGCCTCGGCGGCGGCGATCGGCGCGGGCATCGAGGTGGCCGTCGAGTACGCCGTCGGCAAGGCGCACCTGTCGCAGACGGCGGCCAACCTCGCGGTGACCGTTCCGGCGGCGCTGTTCCTCGCGTTCGTGTGGCTGCTGCACGCGCGGTACTTCAAGCACGGCGCGGTCCGGCAGCTCACCCTGCCCGTGGCGGCGCTGGCCGTCCTCGCCTGCGCGTGGACGGGCGCGTACGCGGTGCTGTGGGCCGGGCTGGTCGCGGCGGCGACGGTCGCGGTCGGCGTGACCTCGGCCCGGTGGGAGCGTTCTGGTGCGTGAGGAGCGCGCGCGGCGACGGCCGCCGGGGGTGCGCCGGCGACAGGAAGAAGGCGCGATGGAAGTCCCGGTACAGCGGAACGCGGAGGCGGCCCCGGCGGTGGCGGAGTGCGGGGAGCTCGCCGACCCGGCGTTCTGGCGGCAGCCGCCGCAGGCGCGGCTCGACGCCTTCGCCCGGCTGCGGGCCCTCGGTTCTCCCGTGTACGTGCCCGAGGGCCGGGGCCGCGGGCACTGGGCGCTGCTGCGGCACGCGGAGGTGCAGGAGGCGAGCCGGCTGCCGAAGGTCTTCGCGAGCGCCCCCGGGGTCACCACGCCCGAGCCGGCGCGCTGGGTGCGGGCCCTGTTCGGGGACTCGATGGTGAACCTCGACGGCGCGGACCACGCCCGGCTGCGCAAGGTCGTCCAGCGGGCGTTCACACCGCGGCTGCTGGCGGCGGCCGAGGCGGACGTCCACGCGGTGGCCGCCCGGATCGTGGACGACGTCCTCGCGGAGCGGCCCGAGGAGTTCGTCTCGGCGGTGTCCTCCCGGCTGCCGCTGGAGGTCATCTGCAACATGATGGGCATTCCGGAGCGGTACCGGCCGGAGATCGCCGACCGGGTCAACCACGCCTCGGAGAACATCGGCGTCGAGCGGGGCCTGGCCTCCCGGCTGCGGATGCCGGGGCGGGGGCTGCGCGCGCTGGCCCGCATGCAGCGGATGGTCGCGGCGATCGGGCGGGAGCGCCGCCGCAACCCCGGGGACGACCTGATCTCCGCGCTGGTCTGCGCGAACGTCGACGGGCAGGCGCTGGGCGCGCGCCAACTGGGCGCCTTCTTCTCGCTGCTGATGGTCGCGGGGGTGGAGACGACGCGCAACGCGATCACGCACGGGCTGAGCCTGCTGACCGACCACCCGGACCAGCGGGACCTGCTGCTGGGGGACTTCGAGGCGTACGCGGACGGCGCCGTCGACGAGATGATCCGGCACTCGACGCCGATCATCCAGTTCCGCCGGACGGTCGTCGCCGAGCACGAGTTGGGCGGCCGCCTGTTCCTGCCGGGCGAGAAGGTGGTGCTGTACTACGCCTCCGCCAACCGGGACGAGGCGGTCTTCCCCGACCCGGACGCGTTCGACATCGCCCGCTCGCCCAACCCGCACCTCGGTTTCGGCGGCGGCGGACCGCACTTCTGCCTGGGCGCGCACCTGGCCCGGGTGGAGATGAAAGCCCTGTTCCGGGAGTTGCTGACCCGGCCGGTCGGGCTGCGCGCCGTGGGCCTGCCGGACCTTGCCGGGTCGAACTTCGACAACCGGGTCCGCTCGCTGCGCTTCGCCTTCGACGCCCCGGACGGCGCCTGACGCGGCCGCCGCCGCGGCCCGCCGCCGAGCCGTGCACCGCCGGCGCCGGGCCGCGCGGGCGGGGCGGCTACTGGAGGCGGCGTACCGACAGGATGCAGTGGGCGCTGCTGGTGAGGACCGCCTCGTCGCCGGCGAACGCCTTGAGGACCTCGGGGTCGACGGGGCGGCCGGGCACGGCCTCGGGCCAGGCGCGGGTGGCGAACAGGAAGTAGACCTGGCCGCTCTCGTTGGCGGCGGCGACCCACTCGTCGGGGGCGGTGCAGGTGGCGTTCAGGCCGGGCATGGTGAGGGCCACCTGGTTGTCGGCGAGCACCACCTGCACCGGGAAGGCCGCCGGGTTGTGGGTGCCGTCCTCGACGACGTCGCCGATGCGCAGGCCCATTTCCCCGAGGAGCGCGCGGGCGGCCTCCTCGCCCGCCTCGCGGCCCTGCGGCCCGTCGCCGAGCGCGTAGGCGAGGAGGTAGGGGACGTCGTGTCCTTCGGAGGGGTCGCCGATCCATGCGAGCACCGAGAGGGTGCCGAGCAGGGTCCGGTCGGTTGCCGCTTGTGTGGAAGTCATGCGCCGCACCCTAGTGGCCCTTCCGAAGGGCTCCGACGGGCTTTCACCCGGGCGGGCTATACGGCCCAGAATCCCTCTCCGGAATTCGCCTGGACGTTCGCGTCGTGGTATTCGAGCCGCACGATGCGGGCGTTCTGCGGAATTTCGAACACGACCCACCCCTCGGCCCGCTCGCCGACCGCGAGGGAATCGAATACGAGGGGTTTGCCGGTGGTGAGTTCGCCGGTCCGAACGACCGGGTGGCGCTGCCCGGAGCTGTCGTGCGCCCACATGCCGCCGAGCGCCCCGTACGAGGCCCCGCCGATGTTGGCGAACGACATCGAGGCGGCCACCCAGCGCTTCCCGGCCGGCGGGGAGTAGTTCTTGTCGGCGCTGACGGCCGGGTCGACGAAGGCGTTCAGCACGGCCTGGAGGTGCCGGCCCACCTGCCGTCCGTGCACCCGTACGGCGTCCCCGACGTGTACTTCCCTGACGGCGCCGCGGAGCTGCCCGGAGCCGCCGGCCCCGGCGCCGTCGTCGCCCGGCGCGCCGTCGTCCACCGGGGCGGCGGGCACCGCGGCGGGCGCGGACGCGGCGCGGTGCCCGCC
>NZ_RPSE01000196.1:0-11148 GCF_003949955.1 Streptomyces sp. WAC05292 | reverse complement strand
GATCAGCCGTTGCCGGGGCGGGCGGGCCCCCCGCCCCGCCGCGGCGGGCCCGTGTCGGGGCCGGGCCGGGGGCCCGGGGCGGATCCGGAGCCGGGCCGCGGGCCGTTGCCGGGGCGGCCCGGCGCACGCCCCGCGAGGGCATGCGGCGGCCGCCCGGCCGCGGCGGGCCGCGCCGGGGCGGGCACCGCGTCCGCTGCGGCGCCCGAGCCGGGCTCCGGTTCGCCCGCCGCCCGGGCCGCCGTACGGAGCGGCGCGGTGCCGGCGCCGTGCAGGGCGAGGCGGTAGACGTCCAGGAGGCGTTCGGCGCTGCGCGCCACGTCGTAGTGCCGGACCACCGGAGGCACGGGCAGCCGGCTCGCCCCCGCCTCCATGTGCCCGCGGAGCGCGGCGAGGAGCTCCTCGTCCCCGGTGCCGATCCGCCGCGCGCCCGGCGCCTGCGCGGCCGGCAGGTCGTCGACTGCCGGACAGGTGACGTGCAGCACGGGCAGCCCGGCCGCCAGGGCCTCGACGACCGCCAGCCCGAACGCCTCCTCGCGGGAGGCGGAGACGAACACGTCCATCGCGGCCAGCAGTTGGGGAATGCCGGGCGCCCGCCCGCCGTCCTCGCCCAGCGGGTCCCGCTCGCCGACCAGGTGGATGCGGTGCTGCGCGCCCAGCTCGGCGGCCAGCGCGCGCAGCGCCGCGCGCTCGGGGCCGTCGCCGGCGAGCAGCAGGTGGGCGCCGGGCAGCGCGGCGACGGCGCGGACGAGGGCGTCGAACCGCTTGCCCGGCACCAGCCGGCCCACCCCGCCGACGACGAAGGCCCGTTCGGGGAGCCCGGTCCGGGCCCGGGTGGCGCGCCGCACCCCCGCGTCGAAGCGGAACCGGGCGGCCTCGATGCCGTTCGGGACGACGTGCACCCGCCCCGCCGGCACCCCCCAGGCGGCCAGCCGCGCCGCCACCGTGTCCGAGACGGCGACGGTCGCCGAGCCGAGCCGCTCGCCCGCCAGGTACAGCCTGCGGACCCCGGCCGACAGCGGCCGGCCCTCGATCTCGCCGTCGCCGAGGGAGTGCTCGGTCGCGACGACGGCGCCGACCCCGGCGAGCCGGGCCGCGATCCGCCCGTAGAGGCAGGCCCGGTACAGGTGGGTGTGGACGAGGTCGTACCCCCCGCGCCGGACGAACCTGGCGAGGCGGGGCAGCGCGCCGAGGTCCCGGTTGCCCCGCATGCCGAGGTGCACGACGCGGACCCCGTCGGAGCGCAGGCCGTCGGCGACCGGGCCCGGGTTGGTCAGCGTCAGCACGTCGCAGCGCATCGGCAGGTGCCGCAGCAGCAGCCGCAGCTGCTGCTCGGCGCCGCCGACACCGAGCCCGGTGATCACGTGCAGGACGCGCAGCCCGGACGGGTCCCAGCGCTCCGGGGCGGCGCCTGCCGCGCCCTCCCGGTCCTCCCGGCCCTTCGGGTCCTTCGGGTCGGTCATCGGCGCACCGCCCGCGCCAGCTCCCGCACGCCGTGGCGCAGCTGCTTGATGCGCAGCCGCCCGCTGCCGTCGGCCTGGCTGACGTGCGTGCGCGGCAGGGCGTACGGGCCGGCGAGCCGGCCGGGCTCGATGGCGCAGGCGTACTCGTACCCGGCGTCCCGCACGGCGTCCGCGACCCGGGCGTCGACGTGCCCGTACGGGTAGCAGAAACCCTCGGGCAGGGTGCCGGTGATCTCGCGCAGCAGGTCCCGGCTGCCCCGCAGCTCCTGCTGGAGGACGTCGTCGGGGGCGGCGGTGAGGTCCTGGTGGAGCAGCCCGTGCGAGCCGATCTCCTGGCCCGCGGCGGCCGCCTCGCGGATCCCCTCGGCGGTCAGGAGCGGTTTGCGCGGCCCCAGCGGGTCCCAGCGGTTGTCCACGCCGAGCCGGCCGGGCAGCACGAACAGGGTGGAGGTGCAGTCGTACCGGCTCAGCAGCGGCAGCGCGCGGGTGACGTAGTCGGTGTAGCCGTCGTCGAAGGTGAGCCCGACGAGCCCGGCGCCCCGGCCCTCGGCGCGGGCGCGCAGGAGTTCCCGGACGGACACCCCGCGCAGGCGGCGCGAGCGCAGCCACTGCAGCTGGGCCTCCAGGGTCCGCGGGGTGACGGTGATGCCGTACGGGTCCTCGGCCGGGTCGGTGAACTCGGTGACGGAGTGGTACATCAGGACCCACGGCGAGGCGGCGCTCCGGCGGGCGGATGCCATCGCGGCGGCCGGTGCCGTGTCGGTGTCAGCGGGCATTGCGGAACCTTCGGGTCATCTGGGCGAGCTGGGCGGACAGGGCGGTGACTTCGAGCGCGCGTATGGCCGTGCCGGTGGCCCCGAACATGGCGGGGACGAGCAGGCAGCCGAGGGCGGCGCTGAGCAGCGGGTCGGGGATCATCGGCCCGGCGATCCACCCGGTGGCGCAGGCGGCGGCGCAGGCCACGCCGAGCCGGGCGATGCTGAGGGCGACCCTGCGGACGTGGATCGCGATGATCCGCGGACCGATGCCGGCGAGGAGCAGCCCGGCGGTGGCGGTGATGCCGGCGGCGTTCGCGGCGGCCAGCCCGCCGGTCCCCCACCAGCGGACGGCGACGGCCCCGGCGCCGATGTTGACGGCGAGCCCGGCGGCCATGGCGAGCGCCGGGAACCAGGTGGGGCGGGCGGTGGAGAAGAAGGGCCGGCTCAGCGCGCCGACGAGGCAGTGGCCGAGCAGCCCCAGGGCGTAGACCCGCATGACGGAGGCGGTGGCCAGGGTGTCCTCGTGGGTGAACGCGCCGCGCTCGAAGAGGACCTGGATGATCTGCGGGGCGTACCCGATGACGAGGGCGGTGCCGGTGAGGACGGCGAGCGAGGCCAGCGCCAGGTCCTGCTCGACGCGGCGGCGGGCCTTCTCGCGCTCGCCGCCGGCCATGGCCTGGGCGACGACGGGGAAGGTGACCGTGCAGATCATCAGGGAGAGCACCATCGGCATCTGCGCGACCTTCTGCGCGTAGTTCAGGTGCGAGATCGCGCCGGGCGGGAGGGAGGCGGCGAGGAAGCGCTCGACGAGCACCTGGGACTGCCGGAAGACGGCGAAGCAGATGACGGGGGCGATCAGGCCGAGGGCGAGCAGGGTGGGCCGGTCCCGGTCGCGCCGGATGCGGGCGGCGCCCCGGACCCGGGGCGGGCCGAAGCCGACGCGCCGGACGAAGGCGGGCAGCTGCACCAGGACCATCAGCAGCCCGCCGGCCGCGACGCCGGCGGCCGCCGCCCGCACGCCCCACATGCGGTGCAGGGCGATCATCGTGCCGATGATGCCGACGTTGTACGAGACGTAGATCGCGGCCGGCGGCACGAAGGAGCGGTGGGCGCGCAGGGCGGCGCTGAAGTAGCCGGCGACGCCGAAGGTCAGCACGGTCAGCGAGGTCAGCCGGGTGCACTCGACGGCCAGGTGCGGGTCGGGCAGGCCGGGTGCGAGGACGGAGACGACGAGCGGCGCGGCGAACACCAGCAGGGCGGCGGCCGCGGCGAGGAGCACCAGCAGCCGCGGCAGGGTCGCCCCGACCAGCAGGCGTACGGGGTCCTGGGCCCGGGCCTCCTTGCGGGTGAGGCCGGCCCGGTCGGCGGACCGGCGGGCCAGGGCGTGGCTGAAGGCGGGCACCATCAGCAGCGCCATGGCGTCCTCGATCAGCAGCGTCGAGGACATCTCCGGCACGGTCCAGGCGATGAGGAAGGCGTCGCTGTCGTGTCCGGCGCCGAAGAGGTGCGCGATGGTCTGGTCGCGGACGAGCCCGAACACCGCTCCGGCGGCGGTGAGTCCGGCGGTGACGGCGGCGGCCCTGGCGAGGAACCGGCCGAGCGGGGCGGGCCCGCCGCCCGCGGGAGCCCCGCCTCCGGCGGCGCCCTTGCGGGCGGCCGGGCCGGGCTTCGCGGGGCGCGGCGGACGGCCCGCAGCCGCGGCGACGTCGGTCGTCGCCGCGGCCGCGGGCCGCCGCCAGGGAGTCGTGTCCGTCACCGGCCGGCCGCACCCGCCGCGCGGAGCGGGCCGGCCGCCCGCCCGGCGGCGGCCCGGGGCGGCAGCGCCCACCACGCCGCCAGACCGATGATCACGCCGGTCAGGACGGTGGAGGGGCCGCCGATGTCCGCGTACAGGAAGTCGGTGAGCTGCCAGAAGAGCAACCCGATCGCGATGAGCCCGCAGTCGCGGACCCCGCCGCCGGCGGCGTACCGGCGGGCGCCGGCGACGAGCAGCGCCAGCCAGCCGCCGGCGAGCGCGACGAGCCCGACGAGGCCCTGCTCGCTCAGCACCAGCAGGTACATGTTGTGCGGGGACAGCAGCGGCTGGCGGACGTAGCCCTGGCCGGCGCCGGCGGTGTCGCTGCCGGAGGACAGGCCGAGGGAGGCGTGCCCGTCCCGGTTCGCGGGGAAGCCCTTGAGCCCGACACCCAGTGCGGGCCGCTCCTGCCACATCGACCCGGCCGCGGCCCACATGGTGTAGCGGTCGGTCACCGACTGGTCGGGGGCGCTGGAGACCTGCGTGATGGAGGTGAGCCGCTCGGCGACCATCTCCGACCCGACGCCGAGGCCGCCCACCAGCACCACGCCGGCCGCGGCCAGCGCCGCCAGCACCTTGGCGGCCCGCCGGATCCCCGCCATCGCCAGGACGAGGACCGCCGCGCCGGCCGTGGCGATCCACGCGCCGCGGCTGAACGACAGCACCAGCGGCAGGACGAGCACCAGCGCCGCCGCGGCCGACAGCCGGCGCACCCGCCGCGTCAGGGCCGGCGACAGCGCCGCGGCCGTCGCCACGACCAGCCCGTACGACACCACGGTGGCCATGCCCATCACGTCGCCCGGCCCGAAGGTCCCCACGGCCCGGATGTCCTCGCCCTGGTACGAGGCCCCGGTGCGGGTGGCGTACTGGACGACCCCGACGGCGCCCTGCACCAGCGCCAGCACCACGAAGCAGCCGGCCGCCAGCCGGAACTCGACGGCGTCCCGCACGAGCAGCACCACCGCCGCCGGGACCAGCACGAACACCTGGAGGTAGCGCACGAAGCCCGGCAGCGCGGCGTACGGGTCCCCGGCGGTGGCGGTCGCGACGGCCAGCGCGAGCGCCGGCACCCCCAGCACCAGCACCGCGAGCGGGCTCAGCGGGCGGACCCGCCCGCGCAGCGCCTGCACCCCGCACACGGCGACCAGCAGCAGCGAGGCCGCGTCCGCCGGCCCCACCTTCCCGGAGGTGCTCGCGTCGCCCGCGGGGACCGGCGCGAGGAGCATCAGGACGGTCGCGGCCAGCGGCAGCAGCGGCCAGTGCCGGCGCAGCAGCTCCGGCAGCCGGGGCGCCCCGGGCAGGGCTCCGGCGGCGCCCGTCGTCACGGCGAGACTCATGGTCAGCTGCCCCCCAGCCGGAAGCGGAAGAAGGAGGCCGCCGTGCGGGCGAGGATCCACAGGTCCTGCCACAGCGACCAGGTGTCGATGTAGTGGTTGTCGAAGCGGGCCCGGTCCTCGATGGACGTGTCGCCGCGCAGCCCGTTGATCTGAGCGAGCCCCGTGATGCCGACGGGCATCCGGTGCCGCGCCTCGTAGCCCGGGTGGACCGCGGCGAACTTGGCGACGAAGAACGGCCTCTCCGGGCGCGGCCCGACCAGGCTCATGTCGCCGCGCACGACGTTCCACAGCTGCGGCAGCTCGTCCAGCGAGGACTTCCGCAGCAGCGAGCCCACCAGGCTCATCCGGTGGTCGCCGGCGACGGTCCACCGGGTGGCCGACTCGTGCTCGTCGGCCCGCAGGGTGCGGAACTTCAGCAGGGTGAACGGGCGCCCGTACAGGCCGACGCGCTCCTGCCGGAAGATCACCCCGGGCCCGTCGGAGACCCGTACGGCCAGCGCGCACAGCCCCATCACCGGGGCGGCGGCGACGAGCGCGACGGCGGCGAGGACCGCGTCGATGACGCGCTTCACCCGCCGCTCCGCCTGCCGGGCGGGCCGCGGCAGCAGCGGCTGGACGGCGTACCCCCACAGCTGGTCGGCGGGCTGGGCGACCCGCATGCCGGTGACCTTGGCGGTGCCGGCCGGGTCGGCGAGCCACAGCCGGCAGCCGTGGTCGTGGAAGAGCCGGACGAGGGAGGCGGTGCGCTCGTCGCACTCCGGCGGGCGGGTGAACACCGCGTGCCGGACGGCGTTCTGGATGACCGCGCGGCGGATGTCCTCGTGCGTGGCGAGGACCGGCGTCACCCCGTCGCCGTCGGCGCCCGCCCCGGTGTCCGCGAGCCCGACCGGCCGCAGCCCGTACTCGGGGCGCCCGTGCAGCGCGGCCGCGACCGCGCTCGCCCCCGCACCCGGGCCGACGACCAGCGCGGACGCGGGCCTGCGGCGGGCGGAGCGGCGGCGCAGCCCGTTCGCGATCCCCCGCCCCGCGCACGTCAGCACCAGGTGCAGGCACACCGCGCCCAGCAGCGCCGACCAGCCCAGCGCCCGCCGCGGGTCGGCGGCCGCGACGACCGCGGCGACCCCGCACCACAGGACGGCGGCCCGCCCGGCCAGCGCGGGCAGTTCGAGCAGCGCGGACGGCGCGAGCCGCGGCCGGTACAGCCCGCCCTGCGCGTGCAGCAGCGCGGCGAGCACGGCGACCGGCCCGGCAGCGGCGGCCGGCAGCCCCAGCCCTGGAGCGGCGGCCGCGGCCCCGGCCGCCGCCAGCACGTCGGCGGCGAGCAGCGCCGCCGCCCCGTCGCGGGGGTGGGCCCGCCGCGGCCGGACCAGCGGGCGGGCCTGCTCCGCCCCGGGCCGGCGCGGGGGGTGGATGGCGGCGGCCGCCGCCCGTCGGACGGCGGTGGCGCCGGCTCCGCCGCCGGCGCGCCCCGTGCCGCCCTGTCCGGTGTGCCGGGCTGGTGCGCTGTCCATGGTCATCGGCTGATGCGCTCCTGGTTCGAGGGCCGGGGCCTGCCCAGCAGTTCGTGGTACAGACCCGTGACCGCGTCCGTGGTCCGCCGCACGTCGAATTCGGTCCGGGCGTGCTGCTGGGCCTGCTCGCCGAGTTCGGCGAGCAGCCGCGGTTCGGAAAGGAGCCGGCCCAGGGCCTTGGCCAGGGCCGTCGGATCCTCCGGCGGCACCAGGCAGAGCCGTCCCTGGCCGGGCGGCAGGCTCTCCCGGGCACCGCTGACGTCGGAGACAAGGACCGGGCGGCCGCATGCCATGGCTTCCAGCGGGGCGAGCGCCATGCCTTCCCACCGCGACGGCAGTACAACGAGATCGGCGGCCCGAAGCCACGGTCGGATGTCGGCGGCGCCGCCCGCGAAGAGCACGCCGGGCGGCGCCGACCGGCGCAGCCGCTCGGTGTCCGGGCCGTCCCCGACGAGCGCCAGGCGCGCCTCGGGGACGTTGCCGAGCACCTCCCGCCAGGCGCGGAGCAGGATGTCCTGGCCCTTCTGCCGGCAGAGCCGGCCGACGCACACGGCGAGCGGGCCGTCGCCCACGAAGGCGGCGGGCAGCGGGAGTTCGGTGCGGGCGGCGGCCCGGTCGCGGGCCCGGTCGGGGTGGCGGGGGCGGAAGTGGTCGAGGTCGACGCCGTTGCGGACGACCGACCAGCGGGCGGCGATGCCCTCGGCCTCGCCGACCCGGCGCTCGGCCTCGCTGACGCAGAGCACCCGGTCGGCCCAACGGACCCCGAACCGCTCCCAGCGCAGGGCGAGCGCGGCGGTGGTCCCGGCCACGGCGTCGAAGGACCAGGCGTGCGGCTGGAAGACGGTGGGGATCCGGCCGCGGACGGCGAGGCGTCCGACGAGTCCGGCCTTGGCGCTGTGGGCGTGCAGGACGTCGGGGCGGGCGCGGCGGACCGCCCTGCGGGCGCCGAGGACCTCGGCGGCCAGGTCGGGCCCGGGGTTGCGGCCCGCCCGCCAGGCGAGGACGTCGGCCCCGGCGTCGCGTGCCTCGTCGGCGAGGCGGCCGCCGCGCGGGCAGCCGACGACGGGGCGCAGGCCGGCGGCGGCCTGGGCGCGTACGAGGTCGGCGACCACCCGGGCGACGCCGCCGTCGACCGGCTGCACCAGGTGCAGGACGGTCAGCGGGGAGGGGGAGGGCTGTGGATGCTGCTGTGTGGCCACGCGGAGCGGTTCCTTGCGCTCAGCGGCGCGCGTCTGTCTGGACGAAGAGCACGCCGAGGAATTGACCCTGGTTCTCGCCCGTGAAAGTGAAGTTCAGACTGCGGGCGCCACCGGACAGGGCGGGACTCAGGTCGAACACGTCCGCGTCATATCCGAGATTGTTCTGGTGTTCGGGCTGTCGCACGAACGCACTGCTTCCAAATTCCGTGATGGTGGAATTCGAGACGTCGTTGAAGGGGTTTTCGCCGTCGCTGACGCTGACCCGGCGCCCGCTGTCGGCGGTCACGGTGAGTGAGTCCCCGAGGGTGCCGCGGTCCCCGTCGTACGCGACGAGCCCGGCCTTGCCGCGGGAGCCCGCCGGCGCGCCCAGGCCCTCGATCCGCACGGTCTGCCCGCCGGCCTCGCCGGCTCCGGCGGCGACCTGCTCGAAGCCGTCCCACAGCGAGATCCGGCGCAGCGGCTCCTGCGGGTGCTCGTAGGCGACGACGAGCGTCCAGCCGCCCCAGGCGCCCACCGGCGAGTGGCCCATGGCGATGTTGAGCTGGGCGACCGTCCACATGCCGGCGCCGCCCCTGCGCACGAGCGGCGTGACGTCGGCGGAGGCCTGGTAGGCGTCGCTGCCGGCGTCCGTGCGGTGCCCGACCACCGTGTCGGCGAGCACCTCCTTGTACGCACCGCCCGGCTCGGCGACCAGGACGCGGCCGTTGTCCTCGGGCGGCTTCTGCTCGCCGACGCGCAGGTTCCCGCCCCAGTACAGGCGGGCGTAGGAGACGCGGGCGCCCCGGGGGACCTTCAGTTCGGCCCGGGTGGAGTTGTAGGTGTCGGGGTCCTTGTCGACCTCGCTGTAGAACATCTCGAAGTCGCCGTTCGCCCCCGCCGCGCCCTTGGCGACCTCGGCGCAGGGCTCGGCCCCGGGCGCCTCCTGCCGGCGGCAGGCGATGGAGGAGTTCGAGGCCCGGACCAGCCCGCCGTGCTGCACGGCCTGGTAACGCTGCGTGAAGGGAACGCGAGGGGCCTCCCCCGGGCCCGGGGGGGCTTCGGCGGCCGAGGCGGGGACGTTGGCCGAAAGTGCGAGGCAGGACAGCAGGCCGAGCGCGCCGAGGATTCTGCGGGAGGAACCCATGACCCTGTCTCCATTTTCGATCAAGACGACAAAACAGGAGTGCACTTTGTCAGAAATCCGGTCCGGAATCACGCCCGACTCGCGCGTACGGCCTTTTGGGCGATAACGCGCACCCTCGAAGGCGGCGAGTCGTTATCCGGGGGACCGGCGTTCGACCGAATGGAAATGGCGGACACCGGCCGGAGCACCCGCGGCGGCGCCTCGGACGCCGCGGCGCACCGGACGGACTCCCTCCGCTCCCGGCGCCCGCACCGGCTCATCCGCACACGCGAACGTCAACCGCGCCGCCCGAAACGGCGGCATCCGGGTGAAGCCACGCAACCCGCGCCGACGCCGGGCCGTTGATCCGGATGCTCCAGTACCGGGCAATCCTGCAAAAAAGGGACGACAATGATCAAGAAGATGGTGGCCACGGCAGCGGCAGCAGCCTCGGTCGTGGGCATCGGCGCCGCCATGGCGCCGCAGGCGATGGCCATCGGGAACGACAACGGGGTCAACACCGTCAACGGCAACGGCGCCTCGCAGATCTACGGCAACCAGGCCACCTACGGCAACATGAGCCCGCAGATGGCGCTGATCCAGGGCTCGTTCAACAAGCCCTGCATCGCCCTGCCGGCGAAGGTCAACGCCCAGTCGATCGCCGCCCTGCTCAACATCGGCGTCCAGGACATCCCGATCCTGTCCAACCCGATGAACCAGCAGTGCGTCGAGAACTCCACCCAGGCCAAGGGCGACGAGCCGCTCTCCCACATCCTGGACAACATCCCGATCCTCTCCGGGAACGTCTCCGCCGGCAGCTGACCGCTCCCGGCGCAGCGAGGCCGCCGCACCTTCCGGGTCGCGGCGGCCTCGTCGCGTCCGGACCGGCCGGGAAAAGGACGGCGCGGCCCGAGACCGCCCGCAATTCGCCCCCGGCCGCTCCGGGAAAATCCGCGGAAAACGGACGGAAAAAACAAGGGTTTCCTTACCCCCGCCCGCTCGTTGTTGTTTCTGCAGGGGACGAGCCCCTGCGGGAAAGGATCGAATTCAGATGACGTACAAGAAGGCAGTGGTGCTGGCCGCCGGCGCTCTCATGGCCGCCGGTGCCGCCTCGCCCGCCATGGCCGACTCGGCTGCCGAGGGGCAGGCCGTCGGCTCCCCCGGCGTGGCCTCGGGCAACCTCGCCCAGGTCCCGGTCCACGTCCCGATCAACCTCTGCGGCAACACCGTGAACGTCATCGCGGCGCTGAACCCGGTGTTCGGCAACACCTGCGTCAACGACTGACGTAGCGTCAGCGCCCCCGCAGGGGCGGACTCCTCGGGGTGGCCTCGGAGTGCACGGCGGTGCACTCCGGGGCCACCTTCGATTCAGCACCGGCCCCGCGCCGGTAGAACAGGGAAGGACCCATGCGACAGGTACTGAGCCGACAGGTACTGGGCAAGGGAATGCTCACGGCCGCGGCCGCATCGAGCCTGCTGTCGATCGCGACGGGCGCGGCCTCCGCGCACCAGGGGGCGGTGGCGGAAGCCGCGCACTCCCCTGGGGTGCTGTCCGGCAACAGCGTCTCGGTACCGATCACCCTCTCGCCGAACGTGTGCGGCAACAGCGTGGACGGCGGCGCGGCACTGAACCCGGCCTTCGGCAACACCTGCGTCAACTCGACCGGTTCGGGCGCCCAGCACGCGCACCGGGACCACGACCGCTACCTGAGCCCGGAGCACGCCGAGGCCTTCGAGCGCTACCTCCAGGAGCGCGAGGGGCGCCACGCCCGGCCCGGCGGGCCCCGCGACGGGCAGGCGCCGTCCGGTGAGGGCCGCCACCGGGCGCCGAAGCACGCGGCGCCGGAGCAGGCCGCGCCCGCCGCGCCGAAGCACACGGCGCCGAAGCACGCGGCCCCGCGGGCCGAGGAGGTCCGGCACGGCGGCGGGCCCGAGGAGGACTGCGACGACCACCCGCAGGGCCACCCCGCGCCGGCCCCCCTCCCC
>NZ_RPSE01000195.1:0-11188 GCF_003949955.1 Streptomyces sp. WAC05292 | reverse complement strand
GTGCTGGCGGAGCCAGCCGGTGATGGCGATCCGGGCGGCGGTGGTGCGGGCGTGGTCGAGCCAGTCGGCGCCGGGGCCGGAGGAGGAGTCGTGGGAGAGCAGCAGCTGGACGGTGTCGCCGTCGGAGAGCCGCGACCCCAGGGAGGTGAGGCGCCCGTTGACCCGGGCGCCGATACAGCCGTGGGCGGCTTCGCCGTGCTGGGCGTAGGCGGCGTCGATGCAGGTGGCGCCGGCGGGGAGGCCGAGCGTGCCGCCGTCGGGGCGGAAGACGGTGATCTCGCGGTCCTGGGCGAGTTCGGCGCGCAGTCCGCTCCAGAAGGTGTCCGGGTCGGGTGCGGAGCGCTGCCAGTCGAGGAGGCGGGCGAGCCAGCCGGGCCGGGTGGGGTCGGCGCGCTCCTCGTCGCCGTCGGCATGGTCGCCGGTGGCGTACGGATTGCCCAGCGCGATGACGCCTGCCTCGGCGACGCGGTGCATCTGGCGGGTGCGGACGATGACTTCGGCGACGTACCCGTCGGGGGTGGCGACGGCGGTGTGCAGCGACTGGTAGAGGTTGAACTTGGGGGCGGCGATGAAGTCCTTGAACTCGGAGACGACCGGCGTGAAGCAGGTGTGGAGTTCGCCCAGCACGGCGTAGCAGTCGGCGTTCTCGCCGACGAGGACGAGGATGCGGCCGAAGTCGGAGCCGCGCAGCTCGCCGCGTTTGAGGGAGACGCGGTGGACGGAGACGAAGTGCCGCGGCCTGACCTGTACTTCGGCGGCGATGCCCGCGTCGCGCAGGACGGAGCGCACGGACTCGGCGATGCCTGGCAGCGGGTCGCTGCCGGCCTGGGCGGCGATGAGGGCGCGGGTGCGCTCGTACTCCTCGGGGTGGAGGATCGCGAAGACGAGGTCTTCGAGCTCGGTCTTGAGGGCCTGGACGCCGAGCCGTTCGGCGAGCGGGATGAGGACGTCGCGGGTGACCTTGGCGATGCGGGCCTGTTTCTCGGGGCGCATCACGCCGAGGGTGCGCATGTTGTGGAGCCGGTCGGCGAGTTTGATGGACATGACGCGGACGTCGTTGCCGGTGGCGACGAGCATCTTGCGGAAGGTCTCGGGCTCGGCCGCGGCCCCGTAGTCGATCTTCTCGACCTTGGTGACGCCGTCAACGATGAAGCCGACCTCCTCGCCGAACTCGGCGCGGACCTGATCGAGGGTCACCTCGGTGTCCTCGACGGTGTCGTGGAGCAGGGAGGCCGTCAACGTCGTCGTCTCGGCGCCGAGTTCGGCGAGGATGAGGGTGACGGCGAGCGGGTGTGTGATGTACGGCTCACCGCTCTTGCGCATCTGGCCGCGGTGGGAGGACTCCGCGAGGAGGTACGCGCGGTGCAGGACGGAGAGGTCGGCGTCCGGGTGGTGGGCGCGGTGCGCCTCGGCCACGTGGCCGATGGCGTCGGGCAGCCGGTCCCGGGGGGCGGGCCCGAGGAGGGCGGCGCGCCCGAGTCGGCGCAGGTCGATGCGGGTACGGCCCCGTCTGCGGAGTTCGGGGCGCGCTTCGGGTCGTGCTTCGGGGTTCGTGGCCTCTGCACTCATGGGCACCTCCGGCGGCTTCGACCGGCTGTGGCGGGCATGGGGTGAGCCCTCGGGGCCGGTGTCTGATGCTACCGACCCCACCACGTGGCGCAGTCCGCCTCTCGCTGAGCGTGAAACGGATCACCCATGAGAGGGAACCTTCAGGCGAAGGCCGTTTCCTTGAGCCAGGAGGGGTCGAACTCCCCCGCCGCCACGATCACGGCCGGTCCGGTCATGTCGATCCGGCCGTCGGGGTGTTCGGTGATGTAGAGGGTACCGCCGGGGAGGTCGACCGTGTACGTGACGGGTGCCCCGGTGGCCGCGGGGTCGAGTCCGTCGCGGCGGATGGCGGCCACGGCGACGGCGCAGGCGCCGGTGCCGCAGGAGCGGGTCTCGCCGGATCCGCGCTCGTGGACGCGCATGGCGACGTGGCGGGGGCCGCGGTCGACGACGAACTCGACGTTCACCCCGTCCGGGTAGACCTCGGCGGGGCTCCAGCGGGGCGCCTCCAGGAGCCTGCCTGCGTGGTCGAGGCTCTCGACGAACGCGACGGCGTGCGGGTTGCCCATGTTGACGTTGCGGGCGGGCCAGGCGCGGTCGCCGACGACCACGGTGACCTGCTCGTCGGGGAGCGCGGCGCGGCCCATGGAGACGGTGACGCCGCCGCTCTTGTCGAGGTGGACCTGCTTGACGCCGCCGCGGGTGGCGACGGCGAGGTCGCCGGGCTCGGCGTGGCCGGCGTGTTCGAGGTAGCGGGCGAAGACGCGGACGCCGTTGCCGCACATCTCGGCGACGGAGCCGTCGCTGTTGCGGTAGTCCATGAACCACTCGGCCTCGCCGGCCATGTGCGCGGCCTCGGGGTGGGCGGCGGAGCGGACGACGTGCAGCACGCCGTCCGCGCCGATGCCGGCGCGGCGGTCGCAGAGCCTCGCGACGGCGGCCGGGGTCAGCTCGACCGCGTTGTCCGGGTCCGGGACGATCACGAAGTCGTTCTCGGTGCCGTGGCCCTTGAGGAAGGAGAGGCTGGTCTGCGTCACGGGACCATGGTACCGATCCGGTTTCCGCGCAGGTCGCAGGCGGGGCGCGCGGGGCCGGTGCGGTTACCTGAGCCGGGCCACCCGGTAGACGGCGAGGGCGACGACGGCCAGCGCGACGAGCGCGTACAGCGCGGCGAAGCGCCAGTCGGGCCGGCGGCCGCTGCCGCGGGGCGGGAGGCCGGGCCAGGTGTAGCCGACGCGGCGGGCGGCCGTCATGCCCCAGCCGGCGGCGCAGGAGCTGATCAGGAAGCCGAGCATGGCGACGACGGCGCCGCCGTCCCCGAATTCGAACGCGAGCGGGAAGGCGAACATCAGGGAGCCGGCGGCGGCCAGCACCACGATCGGGGCGATCTGCCAGATGCGGAGCTTGCGCTGCGGCCGGAGCTCGACCTCGTACGCGGGCCCCGAGGCGTCCTCGCCGTCGGCGGTCTCGGAGGCGTCGGGCCCGTCGGTGGTGAGCCGCTGGGGGTCCGCGGGCAGCCCGAGGACGTCGGCGTCGGCGGGCTCGCCGAGGAGCGTCGGGTCCGCTTCGTCTCGGGTCCCGTCGCGCCCGGTGTCGCGAGGGCCGGCCTCCATTGCCACGCGCCCTCCCCACTCGGACTTCGCACGCTGCCGTTCACCGCCGGTGACCACACCCGCGGAATTTGATGATGGCACGGCCCGGGGCCCCGAACGGACGCGCGGGGCGTCCCGATGCCATCACGTGATCAGGCTGTAATCGCCCGTTCGACCAACGACTGCGCGAGTCGGGGGAGTTCCCGCCGGTCGGCGGCGGCGCCGCTGAGCCAGTGGACCCGCGGATCGCGGCGGAACCAGGAGTCCTGCCGGCGGGCGAACCGCTTGGTCGCGCGGACGGTCTCGGCCCGGGCCTCGTCCTCGGTGCACTCGCCGGCGAGTGCGGCGAGGACCTGCTGGTAGCCCAGCGCGCGGGAGGCGGTGACGCCCTCGCGCAGGCCGCGGGCCTCCAGCGCGCGGACCTCGTCGA
Organism: Streptomyces sp. WAC05292; assembly: GCF_003949955.1. Classification (NCBI taxonomy): domain Bacteria; kingdom Bacillati; phylum Actinomycetota; class Actinomycetes; order Kitasatosporales; family Streptomycetaceae; genus Streptomyces; species Streptomyces sp. WAC05292. The sequence goes on along the minus strand of NZ_RPSE01000195.1, from coordinate 7,618 downwards.
CGAGTCCGGCCTCCCACATGCGGTCGACGCGCCGCGCGATCCGCTCGTCGAGCTCCGGCCGGGCCACGTCGACGCCGATCTGCACGGTCTCGTAGAAGGACTCGTGGCCGGGCAGGTTCGCGGTGAACGGCTTCCCGGTGATCTCGATGACTTCGAGGGCGCGGACGATGCGGCGGCCGTTGCCGGGCAGGATCGCCCGCGCCGCCTCCGGGTCCGCGGCGGCGAGGCGGGCGTGCAGGGCGCCCGGGCCGCCGCGCTCCAGCTCCTCCTCCAGCCGGGCGCGCACCTCCGGGTCGGTGCCGGGGAACTCCATGACGTCGAGGGCGCCGCGCACGTACAGGCCGGATCCGCCGACGACGACGGGCGTGCGGCCGCGGGCGAGCAGGGCGTCGATCTCGGCGCGGGCCAGGCGCTGGTACTCGGCGACGCTGGCCGTCTCGGTGACGTCCCAGATGTCGAGGAGGTGGTGGGGGACGCCGCCGCGCTCCCCGGTCGTCAGCTTGGCGGTGCCGATGTCCATCCCCCGGTACAGCTGCATGGAGTCGGCGTTGACGACCTCGCCGTCGAAGTGGCGGGCCAGGGCCACGCCCAGGTCGGACTTTCCGGCCGCGGTGGGGCCGACGACGGCGATGACCCGCGGAGCGGGGGCTGCGTTACTCACTGCCCCAGTCTCGCAAACCCTCCGGCGTGTACCCGATCGAGCTACGTGACGGCGGGCGGACGGGGTCGTTGCCCTGTCGTGGTTCCCCCGGGCGCGCGCCGGGCGAAGGCGCGGCGGGGCCGGTGGGAACTTCACCCGCACGAGTAGCGTTTAGGGAGTAGACATGGGCGTTTTCAGTCGGTTTTTCCGTCGGAAGGACGAAGCCGCGGCCGCGCCGGCCGCGACGGCGGACGTGACGGCGGAGTCCGAGGCGGCCGCTGCGGCCGCCGGTTCCGGCGGCGAGGCGGAGCAGGCGGAGCCTCCGGCGGCGGAGGCCGCCGACATCCCGAAGCAGCAGTCGGTCCGGGAGGCCGCGGACAGCGGGGCCGGCGAGGGCGCCCTGAAGTAGGCACGGCGACAGGAAGGTGACCATGGGTCTGCTGGACAATCTGAAGGCCAGGCTCGCTCCGGCGAAGGAGAGGGCCGGCGGCCTCGTGCAGCAGCACGAGGGCAGGATCGGCGAGGGCCTGGACAAGGTCGCCGGGGTGGTGGACGCGAAGACCCACGGCAAGTACAGCGACAGGATCACGTCGGGGGCGGGCAAGGCGAAGGAGGCCCTGGGCAGGATCGCGCACCGGGAGGAGCCGGGCGGCGGGCCGACAGTGCCGCCCGCCTCCTCCTGAGGCGGTCGCGGAAGGGGCGCGGACCCGGTTGCGGGCCCGCGCCCCTTCGCCGTGTCCGCGCGCCGGGGCGTACGTCCCCGGGGGCTTACGGGTGCGGGGCCGGCGGGTCAGGACCAGGCGGCGACGAAGTAGCCGACCCCGTACGGCGCGTCCTCGTACAGCAGCCGCCCGGCCAGGCCGGCGCCCTCGGCGGCGCCCGCCAGGACCTGCCAGGGGGCGCGTCCGGCGGCGAGGAGCTCGCGGGCGAGGCCCGCGTCGAGGGCGGCGAGGGCGGCCGGGTCGGCGTCGGCGAGGGCGCGGGCCGCGGCGGCGTCGAAGCCGGCGGCGCGCTCGTCGAGGTAGCCGGGCGCCTTCAGCGTCCGGCAGGCACTGCCGTCGCCCATCACGAGGAGGGCGACGCGGTCGGCGCGGGCGGCGAGCCCCCGGCCGGCGGCCAGGCACTCCGCGGTCCGCAGCGTCTCGGCGACGGCGAGGCCTTCGAGGGGGGCGGCGCCCCAGCGGGCGCGCGCGAGCAGCCAGGCCCCGACGGCGAGCGGAGCGGGCAGCGGCCGCTCCGGCGCGGCCGCGTCCGGCGCTCCGGCGGATCCGAGGCGCACGTCGGCGGCGACGCCGAACGGGCGGAAGCTGCCGGGGCTGCCCTCGGGGTAGGCCCCGGCGGCGTCCTCGGCGGCGGCGCCGATGACGACGAGCAGGTCGGGCCGGGAGGCGGCGAGCACCGCGAGCGCGTCGGAGCAGGCGGTGCGGGCGGCCCCGAGTTCGGCGGCGGCCCCGGCGGCGACCTCGGGCACGAGGAGGGGCGGGGCGGGGCAGACGGCGGCGGCTACGAGCATGATCCGCAGCCTAGTGCCGCGGCGGGAAAGATTCACCGGGCGGGGCGCGGCCCCGGCCGCGGCCCGAACCCCGGCGGCCCGGCACGGCCTCGGCGGCCCGGCCGCGTCCTCGGCGCGGCCCGGCGCGGTCTCGGAACGGCCCCGGGCCGCCCGGCCGCCGCCGCGCGGACGCAGCGGCCGCCGAACGGCCCGGGGGTACAGCGGGGACGGTCAGCCGCTGACGCCGCAGCCCGGGGCGGACTGCGGAAGCGGAGCCGGCACCCCGAGCGTCGGAATGCCGAGCATGACGCCCTGCGGCTGCGCCGGGGCGGCGTTCCGCTTCTCCCAGGCGTCGCCGGCGCGGGTGCGCCGCACGGCCTTCGCCGCGCCTTCGGCCAGCAGGTGGTGCGGGGCGGCGTAGGTGATCTCGACGGTGACCACGTCGCCGGGGCGGACCTCCTCGTCCGGCTTGGTGAAGTGGACCAGGCGGTTGTCGGGGGCGCGGCCGGAGAGGCGGTGCGTGGCGCCGTCCTTGCGGCCCTCGCCCTCGGCGACCATGACCTCCAGGGTGCGGCCGACCTGCTTCTTGTTCTCCTCCCAGGAGATCTCCTCCTGGAGGGCCACCAGGCGCATGTAGCGGTCCTGGACGACCTCCTTGGGGATCTGGCCGTCCATGTCGGCCGCCGGGGTGCCGGGCCGCTTGGAGTACTGGAAGGTGAAGGCGCTCGCGAAGCGGGCCTCGCGCACGACGTGCATCGTCTGCTGGAAGTCCTCCTCGGTCTCGCCGGGGAAGCCCACGATGATGTCGGTGGAGATCGCGGCGTGCGGGATGGCCGCGCGGACCTTCTCGATGATGCCGAGGAAGCGCTCCTGCCGGTACGAGCGGCGCATCGCCTTCAGGATCGGGTCCGAGCCGGACTGGAGCGGCATGTGCAGCTGCGGCATCACGTTCGGCGTCTCGGCCATCGCGGCGATGACGTCGTCGGTGAAGTCGCGGGGGTGCGGCGAGGTGAAGCGGACCCGCTCCAGGCCCTCGATCTGCCCGCAGGCGCGCAGCAGCTTGCTGAAGGCCTCGCGGTCCCCGAGGTCGGAGCCGTAGGCGTTGACGTTCTGGCCGAGGAGGGTGATCTCGCTGACGCCCTCGGCGACGAGCGCCTCGACCTCGGCGAGGATGTCGCCGGGGCGGCGGTCCTCCTCCTTGCCGCGCAGCGCCGGGACGATGCAGAAGGTGCAGGTGTTGTTGCAGCCGACAGAGATGGAGACCCAGGCGGCGTACGCGGACTCGCGGCGGGTCGGCAGCGTGGAGGGAAAGGCCTCCAGGGACTCGGCGATCTCGATCTGCGCCTCCTCCTGAACGCGGGCGCGCTCCAGCAGGACGGGCAGCTTGCCGATGTTGTGGGTGCCGAAGACCACGTCGACCCAGGGGGCCTTCCTGACGATGGTGTCGCGGTCCTTCTGCGCCAGGCATCCGCCGACGGCGATCTGCATGCCGGGGCGCTTGGTCTTCATCGGGGCGAGCCGGCCGAGGTTGCCGTACAGCTTGTTGTCGGCGTTCTCGCGGACGGCGCAGGTGTTGAACACGACCACGTCGGCGTCACCGTCGGAGCCCTCGGGGGCCCGGGTGTAGCCGGCTTCCTCCAGCAGACCGGAGAGCCGCTCGGAGTCGTGCACGTTCATCTGGCACCCGTAGGTGCGCACCTCGTATGTTCCCTTGACGTCCACTGCCGTGCTCCGGTCGCTGCTGCTGGTCATGCAACAAGGGTAGGCGGTGCCGGGGCGGCCTCCGCCCGCCCCGGGACCGGGCGGCCCGTGACAGCTCGGCGCGTCGGTGGCAGGATCGCGGCCATGGTTCTCGTTCCGCCCCGTTTCGGCAGGCGCACCGTCCTGTGGGGGGCGGTGGCCGTGCTCACCGTGCTCGGGACGCTGCTGTGGTGGCTGCGGCCCTTCTCCGAGCCGGAGCTGAAGGGCGACCTGACCTTGAGCACGGGCGTCCGCACCGGCGTCTACCACCGGTACGGGCAGCTGCTCGACGGGGCGCTGGCGCAGGACATGCCCGGCGTGGAGGTCCGGCTGGCGACCAGCGAGGGCTCGCAGGAGAACCTCCAGCGGCTGGCCTCGGGGGAGGCGGACTTCACCATCGCCACGGCGGACGCGGTCGCCAAGTACCGGGCGGACGGCAAGCGCGGCGCGGACGAGCTGCGCGGGTGCGCGCGGCTCTACGACGACTACGTGCAGCTCGTGGTGCCGGCCGGGTCTCCGGTGCAGTCGGCACGGGACCTGCGCGGCAGGCGGGTCGCGATCGGGCAGCCGGGATCCGGGGTGCGGCTGATCTCGGAGCGGCTGCTGACGGCGGCCAAGCTGGACCCGGCGCGCGACGTCAAGGCGGTGTCGATCGGCATCGACACCATGCCGGCGGAGCTGGAGGCAGGGCGCATCGATGCGTTCTTCTGGTCCGGCGGCCTGCCGACCAACGCCGTGAAGGAGCTGTCGGAGCGCTTCGACATCCGGCTCGTGCAGCTCGGGGACCTCGTGGAGGACCTCCAGGGCAGCGGGAGTCCGGCGCGCTACTACCGCTCGGCGGTGATGCCGCAGGACGCGTACGCGCGGGCGCGCAACACCTCGGCGGTGGCGACGCTGGCCGTGCCGAACCTGCTGGTCACGACGGAGGAGGCGGATCCGGAGCTGACCGAGCAGTTCACCCGCACCGTGATCAACAGCCGGGACCGGATCGGGAGCCAGGTGCACGCGGCGCAGCTGGTGGACCTGCGGACGGCGATCTACACCGACCCGCTGGACCTGCACGAGGGCGCGCAGCGGTATTACCGCTCCGTGAAGCCGTAGGGCTGTCCGACGGATCGCGGGCGGTCCGCGGCGTCCTCTCCGGCCCCGATCGGCCGGGCGTGCCCCCGGGCCGGAGCGTCAGGCCGCCGGCGGCAGCATCATCGCGGCCGCGGCCGCGCCGATCAGCCCGGCGTCCGTGCCGAGGGCGGCCGGGACGACTTCCAGGCCGCCGGTGAAGGACAGTGCGGCGTAGTCGGCGAGGTGCGCCCGGACCGGCCCGAACAGGACGTCGCCCGCGGCCGCGACGCCGCCGCCGATGACGGCGAGGTCGGTCTCGGCGAGGGTCGCGCAGGCGGCGATGGCGGCGGCGAGGGCGCGGCCCGCGCGGTCGAAGGCGGCGAGGGCCAGGGGGTCCCCGGCTGCCGCGGCCGCGGCGACCCCGGCCGCCGTGGCGTCGCCGCCGGGCACCCAGCCCCGGGCGAGGGCCCACCGTGCGATGGCCGTGCCGGAGGCGAGGGATTCCACGCAGCCGCGGCCGCCGCAGGCGCAGCGTTCGCCGTCGAAGGCGACGCTGATGTGCCCGATGTGGCCGGCGTTGCCGGTGGGGCCGGGGTGAAGCCGGTTGTCGAGGACCAAGCCGCCTCCGACACCGGTGGAGACGACCATGCACAGGGCGTTGGCCCGCCCGCGCGCGGCGCCCAGCCAGTGCTCGGCGGCGGTCATCGCGACGCCGTCCCCGACGAGCACCGCCGGCAGGGGCGCGCCGTGGCGGGCCAGTTCGGCCTCGACCCGGGCGCGGACGGGGAAGTCGCGCCAGGCGCCGATGTTGACCGGGCTGACCGTGCCGCGCGAGGAGTCGACGGGGCCGGCGCTGCCGATGCCGCAGCGCACGGCGCTCGGCCACAGCGGGGAGCGGGCCAGCTCGGCGACGACCTCGGCGACGGCCGCGAACACCGCGTCGCCGTCGCCGGCCGCGCCGTGCGGCGTGGGGCGGCGGGTGGCGGCGGCCATCGTGCCGTCGGGTCCGACCAGCGCGCCGGCGATCTTCGTTCCGCCGATGTCGATGGCCACGGTGGCGCCGTCGCCCGGGTCGGCGGTGCCGGGCGCGGGGAAGGCGGGGCGGGAAGGGGTCACGGCGGCTCCTGGACGGGGTCGGTCCCAGTATGCGGCCGGCCCCCGAGCCGTGGTCTGCCGGGGTTCGAGCCGCGCCGGTGGCGGAATCCGCGTCGTTGCCATCCGCTCCGCCGCGCGGCACGTTGGTCGGCGTCCGGAGAATTCCCCCTGAGCCTTCGGGACCCCTCATGCGCGACGGCACCGCCGCCACCCCGCCTCCGCAACCGCCCGCCGCGGCCTCGGCCCGGACGCTCCGGTTCGGCGCCAACTACACGCCGTCGCGCGGCTGGTTCCACCACTGGCTCGACTTCGACCCGGACGAGGTCGCGGCCGACCTCGACTCGATCGCCGCGCTGGGGCTGGACCACGTACGGGTGTTCCCGCTGTGGCCGGTGTTCCAGCCGAACCGCACGCTGATCCGGCCGCGCGCCGTGGAGCAGCTCGTCGCGCTCGTGGACGCGGCCGGCGAGCGCGGCCTCGACGTCAACGTCGACGGCCTCCAAGGGCATGTGTCCAGTTTCGACTTCCTGCCCTCCTGGACCGCCACCTGGCATCGCAGGAACATCTTCCGCGATCCGGAGGTGGTCGCCGGGCAGGAGGAGTACCTGCGCACCCTCGCCGCCGCCCTCGCCGACCGGCCCAACTTCCTGGGCATGACGGTCGGCAACGAGATCAACCAGTTCTCCGGCCCCCCGCACCCCGACCCCGACCCGGTCTCCCCCGGGGAGGCCGGCCGCTGGCTGGAGCGGATGCTGGCCGCCTGCGAGCGCGGCGCGCCGGGCCGGTTCCACGTGCACGCCGAGTACGACGCCGCCTGGTTCCGGGACGGCCACCCCTTCACCCCGGCCCAGGCGGCCCGCCTCGGCGCGGCCACCGCCGTGCACTCCTGGGTGTTCAACGGGACCGCGCAGCGGCACGGCCGCAGCGGCGCAGCCACCGAGCAGCACGCCGCGTACCTGGTCGAGCTGTCCAAGGCGTGGGCCGCCGACCCGCACCGCCCGGTGTGGCTCCAGGAGGTCGGCGCGCCGGCGCCGCTGATCCCGCCGGAGCACGCGGCCCCCTTCGCCGCGGCGACGCTCGCCGCCGCTGCGGACTGCCCGGACCTGTGGGGCGTGACCTGGTGGTGCTCGCACGACGTGTCCCGGGACCTCGCCGACTTCCCCGAGACGGAGTACGGGCTCGGGCTGCTGGACGGCGACCGGCGCCCCAAGCCGGCCGCGGCGGAGGTCGCCCGCGCCGCCGCGGCGTGGCGCGGCCGCGCGCACCGCCCGCCCGTGCGGTCCACCGCGCTGGTGCTGGACGGCGGCGGGGGGCCGGCCGCGGCGGGCCGGGCGGCGTGCGCGCCGGGCGGGGCGTTCTTCGAGGCCTGGGCGGCACTCGCCGCCGACGGGGTGCGCCCGGCGGCGGTCCTCGCCGAGGCCGCCGCGGACCCCGCCCACCTCACCGCGCGCGGCATCACCGAGGTGCTGCGCGTGCGGGACGTCGTACGGCGTCCAGAATCCGACACCTGACCCCCTCCCGAGGAGCCCGCATGTCCGAGGCCGACGACAGCGCCCACGCTCGTACGCCCTCCAGGCCGCCGCTCCCCTCCC
>NZ_RPSE01000194.1:0-11244 GCF_003949955.1 Streptomyces sp. WAC05292 | reverse complement strand
CGCCCAGCTTGACCGAGATGATCGCCGTCAGGCCCTCGCGGATGTCCTCGCCGGCGAGGTTGTCGTCCTTCTCCCGCAGCAGCTTCTTGTCCCGCGCGTAGCGGTTCACCAGACCGGTGAGGGCCGCACGGAACCCTTCCTCGTGCATGCCGCCCTCATGGGTGCGGATGGCGTTGGCGAAGGAGTACACGCCCTCGGTGTACTGCGAGTTCCACTGCATCGCGATCGCTGCGGACAGTGTCCGCGAAGGGTCGGAGGCCTCGATGGAGATGACGGTGGGATGGATCGCCTCGCCCTTGCGGGAGTTGAGGTGGGCCACGAAGTCGACGATGCCGCCCTCGTAGCGGTACCGGACCGTGCGTGCCACCCGCTCGTCCCCGGACGCCGCCGGGGCGTCCGCGCCCGCCGGGGCCTTCGCCCAGGCGCGCTCGTCCGTCAGCGAGATGGTCAGGCCCTTGTTGAGGAAGGCCACTTCCTGGAAGCGCCGGGACAGCGTCTCGAAGGAGTAGCGGGTGGTCTCGAAGATCCGGTCGTCGGCCCAGAAGGTGATGGCGGTGCCCGTGGCGGTGGTGGCTTCGTGCCGTGCGAGCGGAGCGACGGGTTCGCCGTCCTTGAAGTCCTGGCTCCACCGGTGGCCGTCCTTGAACACCTCTGCACACACCCTCGTGGACAGGGCGTTGACGACGGACAGGCCCACACCGTGCAGACCGCCGGAGACGGCGTAGCCCCCGCCGCCGAACTTGCCGCCCGCGTGCAGCACCGTCAGGACGACCTCCAGGGCGGGCTTGCCCTGGGAGGCGACGATGTCGATGGGGATGCCCCGGCCGTTGTCCGCGACGCGTACGCCGCCGTCCGCGAGAAGGGCGACCTCGATGGTGTCGGCCACGCCGGCCAGGGCCTCGTCCACGGAGTTGTCGACGATTTCCTGCACCAGGTGGTGCAGGCCGCGCTCGCCGGTCGACCCGATGTACATGCCCGGCCGTTTCCGGACCGCGTCGAGCCCGTCCAGGACGCTGATGGCATCGGCGTCGTAGGTCCGGCCGGGGACCGGGCCGCCGGGGGCCGGCGAAGCGCGAACGGTGTCCGGAGACTGCTCGGTCGGGTTGCCGGGATCGGTCACGAAGGGCTCCTCAAGGGCAGCACGAGCCGCGCCCCGACGGGGGCGGCGCGTGGAGAACGGGCTGGGGACGCGGACCGGCCGGGCAGAGCCGTGGAGGGATGCCCGGATCCGAGGCCGACACACCGCATTCTATTTTCCCGCAGCCCCAAGTCCACGAGCCGATACCCTCCAGGAATCCCCAGGCGGGTGCGTGTGGCTCTTTCAGTCGATCGCCCCATCCCCTCCTTGTGTGCAGGGGTGTTGGCCGCCCAGACGGCCGTGTGCGCCTTTGGAGGGGGATCGGGCGGGAGCGCTCACGGGGGCAATCGAAAACGCGGGGCGGTGGCTCTGTCCGGCGGTGCCGACACCCGAGCCCCGGTGCCGCCGACCGGCAGGGCCACGCGCCGCACGATGCGCCGAGAGGAGTCCGTCAGGGCCGTCCGGACACCTGGAGGTCCTCCGTCCGGCGGCCCTGAGGCTCCGCAGCGGTGCGGCCGGTGCCGTCCCGCCGGCCCGGTGTCGCGCGCACCGGCCACCACATCCCCCGGCCCATCAGTGCCGCGGCCGCCGGGACCAGCAGGAGCGACACGACGAAGGCGGACAGCAGGATGCCCAGGGCCATGGCGAAGCCCAGCTGACGGGTGCCCGGGTCCGCGTTCACCGCGAGGCTGCCGAAGGAGGCCGCGAGGACCACACCGGCCGTGGCGATGGCCGGCGCCGTGTGCCGTACGGCGCGGGCGACGGCGGCGCGGGCCGGTCCCCCGTGGACCATCTCCTCACGGAGGCGGTCGCTGATCAGGATGTTGTAGTCCGTGCCCAGCGCCACCACGAACAGGAACAGCACCAGCGGCAGGACGAACGTCACGCCCGCCTCCCCGCCGAGGTGCTGGAAGACCAGCGCGGACGCCCCGAACGTCGCCGCGAAGCACAGCCCGACCGCCACCATCAGCACCACCGGCGCCGCCAGGCTGCGCAGCAGCACCACCAGGATCAGCGCGATCAGCGCCGCCGCCACCGGGAACACGGTCCGCAGGTCCCGGTCGACCGCCGTCGCCACATCGGCGAACACGGCCGCCGTGCCGCCCACATGCGCGGTGAGTCCGGCGGGCGTCGCCTCCCGGACGGCCTGGCGCACCGGGCCCGCCACGAGGTCCCGGGCGCGCTGCGACCGGGCGTCCACCGTCAGGTACGCGTCCAGTCGTGCGGCGGTTCGGTCGGCGTCGAACACGGGGGCGGCCACCTCGCCGACCCCGGCCACCTCCGACAGCGCCCGCTGTACGGTGCCCAGTTCCGCGGCGTCCAGGGCCCGGCCGCCGTCGGCGGTGACGTACACCGTCGTCGGGTCGGACACACCCGCCGGAAGAGCGCCGGCGATCTCCCGCGCCGTCGCGGCGGCCGCCGTCTCGCGGGGGGTGCCGCCGGTCCCGAAATCCATGCGGACACCCGCCACACCCGCCGCCAGCGCGCCGAGGAGGGCCACCGACGCGGCGAGCACCAGCACCGGGCGGCGCGCCACCAACGCGCCGGTGCGTCCGGCGGATCCAGGCCGCCCCGCCGTCGCAGCCAGGGTCCGCGACGGCCAGAACATCTTCCGGCCGGACACCGCCAGCAGCGCCGGCATCAAGGTCAGACTCGCCACCAGCATCACCAGCACCGACACCGCCACCGACGGCCCGAGCACCCGGAACTGCCCGAACGTCGCCAGGCCGAGCGTCGCGAACGCCGCCACGATCGTCAGCGCCGCCGAGGCCACCGCCGTCCCCACCCGCCCGGACACGTCCGCGGCCACCAGGCGGTGGTCTTCCTCCGGGCGCCGCCGCAGCTCCTCACGGAAGCGGAACAACAGGAAGAGGAAGTAGTCGACGCCGATGCCGATCAGCACGGTGCTGATCATGCCCGGTGTCCCCGGATCGAGGGCGAAACCGGTCAGGAGGGCCGCACCCACGACCGTGCCGACGGCGGCGCCGCCCACGACGGACACCGCGAACAGCGGGACGAAGGCGGCCAGGGCACTGCGGAACACCAGCACGTTGACCAGGACGATCAGCCCGACCACCAGCAGCCCGACCACCGTCTGCGTGGTCTCCTCCGCGTCGGCGCGGTCCACCACGTCCGCCAGGCCCCCCGTGAACCCCGTGCGCAGCCCCGCCTCGCCGAACTCCTGCTCGGCGCGGTCGCGGAAGACCCGGTACAGGGAGTGCATGCCGGGATCGGTGGAGTTGCCCCGCAGCCGCGCGCCGAGCAGCGCGAACGACCCGTCGGGAGCGGTCGTCACCAGGGCCACGCGGGGGACCTGGGAGTAGTCCTCGGAGAGCCCCCGTATCTGCTCCTCCGTCCACGGCATCTCCAGGCGCGTGGCGCTCAGGCCGTGCGCGACCGCCTCCACGCGCTGCCTGTCCGCGCCCTCCAGCGGCTTGCCGTCGCGCCGCGCCACCAGCACCGTCACCGCGTCGGCGTCGGGCTCCGCGCCGAACTCCTCCCGGGCGACCCGCAGCGCCGCGGCCGCCTCGTACTCCGCGGGGAGGAAACCCGCGCTGTCGGTGTGCGTCACGCGGAAGACGAGCGCCTGGCCCATGAGCGTCACGAAGATGCCGAGCACCGCCCACACGACGATGACCCGCCATGGTCTGCGGGTCGAGAAACCGGTCAGGGCACGGATCACGGGAGAGTCCTCCAAGAAGGGCGGGGCCGAAGGGGCCGCGGGAGCATTGGCGTCCGAGGCGGCCCCCGTGCCGGGTCGTTCCGGCACGTGCCCAGCACATCAGCCGCGTGCGGCCCGCACCTCGGAGCCGGGGACGAGAAACCCGCTGGGACCACGGGCCCCGGCCGTCCGGCCGCTGGGAGCCTGCTCCCAGCCGAGGCTCCCTCCCCGTCCCGACGCCACGGGCCCGCCGCACCGGCACCATGGGAGACTGAGCGGACGAACCGCAGGTCACCGGGGCGCAGACGGCACCCCGGGCAGAAGCGGGGACGCACACGGGGAGGCGGAGATGGGACGGCGCGCGGACGAGACGCGCCCCGGCCGGGTCGGGACGGCGAGCCGGCGCGGAAGGACGGCGCTGTGGAGCCAGCAGGACGGGCTCGTCGCCGTCGGCGCAGCGGCCGTCGACCTCGTGGGCTTCACCGTCACCAGCCAGATGGACCTGGGACACGTACCGCTGCACGGATGCCTGGTCACGGTCGCCGCCTCGCTGTTCCTGCTGGCGCGCCGCCGTGTGCCGCTCTGCGTCCTCGCGTGCGTCCTCGCGGCGAACACGGCCCTCACCTGGTCGAGTTCCGTGGGCCAGCACTACGGGGCCGCCACCGTCGTCGCCCTGTACACCGTCCTGCGCCACCACCGTGCCGCGGTCGGCGCCGCGGCAGCCGCCGGCTGCGTCGCGGTGCTCCACTTCGTCCGCCCGGGACTGCCCGCTCCCTCCCTCATCGACGTCGTCCCCAACGCCGCGTCCGCGCTGCTCGTGGCCGCCGCCGCGGCCGCGGTCGGCCGCTGGCAGCGCAACGCCCAGGCCCAGCGGCGGATGCTGGCCGAGCGGGCCGTCTCCGACGAACGGCGCCGCATCGCCCGGGAACTGCACGACATCGTCGCCCACCACCTGACCACGATGCAGCTGCTCGCCGGAGGCGCCCGGGCCAACCTCGACCGGTCCCCGGAGACGGCCCGCGAGGCACTCGTCACCCTGGAGGGCTCCGGCCGCACCGCCCTGCGCGAGATGCGCCACCTGCTCGACGTGCTGCGGGCCGGCGACGAGGACGACGAGAACGAGACGACGGCGCCGCAGCCCGGCATCGGCGACCTCGACCGCATCGTCGCGGACAGCCGCCGCGCGGGCCTTCCCACCACCCTCACCACCGACGGCGACCCCCGCTCGCTCCCGCCGGGCGTCTCCCTCGCCGTCTTCCGCATCGTCCAGGAAGCCCTCACCAACGCCCGCAAGCACGCGGGCGACGGCGCGCACGTCGACGTGCGACTCGCCTTCGCCGCCCACGAGGTGCGGGTCACCGTCACCGACGACGGCCCGCGCCCCGGCCGGCCCGCCGCACGCGGATCGGGCTACGGGCTCATGGGCATGCGCGAACGCGTCGCCCTGCACGGCGGCACCCTGCGGGCCGGCCCGGAGGCCGGGGGCTTCGCCGTCCGCGCCCGCCTCCCCCTGCCCGCCGACCGACAGGAGGCGTACGCGTGAGCGCGACCGTGAAGGTCCTCATCGCCGACGACCAGCCGCTCGTCCGCCGCGGCCTCGCCCTGATGCTCGCCCCCGAACCCGGCTTCCAGGTCGTCGCCGAGGCCGCGGACGGCGCCGAGGCGGTCCGCCTCGCCCACGAGCACCGGCCCGACGTGGTGGTCATGGACATCCGCATGCCGGTCCTGGACGGCATCGCCGCCACCGAGCGGCTCACCGCCGAACTGCCCGACTGCCGGGTCCTGGCCCTGAGCACCTTCGACATGGACGAACACGTCGTGGGCGCCCTCAGGGCCGGCGCGTGCGGCTTCCTGCCCAAGGACATCTCGCCCGAGGACCTCGTCGCCGCCCTGCGCGTGGTCCGCGACGGCGAGGCGATCCTCGCCCCGAGGCTCCTGACCCGGCTCATCTCCACGCACGTCACGGCCCCGGACCGCCGGGCGGCGCCCGCCGTGCCGTCCGCCGCCGAGGGGCTCACGCCCCGCGAGCGGGACGTGTGGCGGCTGATCGCCGCCGGCTCGGACAACGCGGAGATAGCCGACCGGCTCGGGGTGAGCGCCTCCACCGTGAAGAACCACATCACCGCCCTCTTCGCCAAGCTGCGGGTCCGCGACCGCGCGCAGGCCGTCATCGCCGCGTACGAGACGGGCCTGGTCACGGCACGACGGGAGGAGTGACCCGCGGATGCCCCGCCCGCGTCAGCCCGCGGCCCGGCGCCTGCCCCGCGGGCGGCGCGCGTACGGCATGAGCCGCGGCGGGCGTTTGGCTGCCAGGTCCTCCACCCAGCCGAAGGCCAGCACGAGCAGCCCGGCGAGCGGGAGCGCCACCAGCAGCGTGAACCACTGGCTGGACAGCAGCCACTGGAAGTGCGCGTAGACGAAGGGCACGCTCCAGAGCGGGTCGATCAGCGGGATGGCGGCCACGAGGGCGACCTGGTGCCAGAGGTAGACGCTGACGGCGCGCGCGTTGAGCAGGCTGACGAGGCCGTTCCACCGCTCCAGCGGCCTGGGCCACCGTTCCCAGGAGGGGCTGACGTGCAGGAGGAGGGCCACGAAGCCCAAGGACCACCATGCCTGCGCGACCGGCCAGGACTCGATGTCGGTTGCCACGGTGGGGTCGACCGGACGGGTCTGCAGGTACCAGAAGCCCGCCACCATGGCCAGGGGCGCGAGGGACGGCACCACGTACTGCGGGATCTTCTTGAGCAGCCCCTCCCGGTGGGCCATGCCGAGGATCCAGCAGGCGCCGAAGGTGGCGAAGTCGTTCGCGGTCTCCCAGACCCGGCCGTAGAGGAACTCCTGGTCGAGGAAGAACACGTTCATGACGATCACCATCGCCAGGGGTGCGCTCAGCGTCGCCACCGGAAAGCGCCGCAGCGCCCGCAGCAGCAGCGGCGAGAGCAGGACGTACCAGAGGTAGGCCCGGAGGTACCACAGCGGGACGACGATCTGCGCGGCCCAGGTGGGTTCCACGAACGGCAGGCCCGACAGCTCGTCCGCGTGCGGCGGGGTGCTCAGCGGCAGGAGCCAGAAGGCCAGCTTGGACCACCACCAGGCGGGATGGCCGTCGGACCGCGGGCCCCACCCGGCGTGGATCTGGAGGGCGACCACGACGGCGCCGAACAGCCACATCGGCGGCAGCAGCCGGCGCAGCCGACCGCGGATCACACCGAGGGCGGGACGGCTGAGCGAGCGAGCCATCAGCGAGCCGGCCAGGGCGAACATCACGCCCATCGACGGGAAGGCGAGGGGCAGCCAGAACCAGCCGAAGTTGTGGTAGAGCACCACGCGGCCCAGCGCCAGCGCGCGCAGCAGGTCGAAGTACCGGTCCCGGCCGCCCGTGCGCGCGGACGGCGCCGAGTCCCGGAGCCCGGGCTGCGCCTCCGGCTCCGGGTTCGGCTGAGGCTCGGCCCGCAGGCCGGCCGGGACCCTCAGCCGCAGGGTGTCCCCGGTCCGACCGAGGTCGGGGGATGCGGTCACGGTCAGGCCTCCACCGGTGCGGCGACCTCGCCGGTGCGCCGGAGCTTCTGCCAGCGCAGCCGGCCGCCGGTCATCGCCGTGATCGCCGACTGCAGCAGGACGAGGTACATGAGCTGCCGGTAGACCAGCTGCTGGATCGGCAGACTGATCAGGTGCCAGGGCTTCTCGCCGTCCAGCCGGAAGGCGTACCAGGACAGCGCCGCCTGCAGGAGGATGAAGCCGCCCCAGCTGGTGAGGGTGATCGGGGCGTCCCCGAACAGCACGCCGTACAGCAGGAACAGGTCGACCAGTGGCGCCAGCAGCGGGGCAACCACGCCGAACATCACGACGAGCGGGAGCCCGAGCCGGCCGAACCGGCCCGCCGGGCCGCGGGAGGTCACGGCGCCGCGGTGCTTCCACATCGCCTGCATGCTGCCGTAGCTCCAGCGGTACCGCTGGGACCAGAGCTGCTGGAGGCTGGCGGGCGCCTCGGTCCAGGCCCGGGCGCGCTCGGCGTAGACGACCCGCCAGCCGTCGCAGAGGACCGCGATGGTGATGTCGGTGTCCTCGGCGAGGGTGTCGTCGCTCATCCCGCCGACGCGCCGCAGCGCCTCCTTGCGGAAGGCCCCGACCGCGCCAGGGATGGTGGGGATGACGCCCAGCATGTCGTACATGCGGCGGTCCAGGTTGTGGCCGAGGACGTACTCGATGTGCTGCCAGGCGCCGATCAGGCTGTCGCGGTTGCCGACCTTTGCGTTGCCGGCGACCGCGCCGATCGCGGGGTCCCCGAAGGGCTGGACCAGCTCGCGCACCGTGGACGGCTCGAAGACGGTGTCCCCGTCCATCATCACGACGAGATCGTGCGAGGCTGCGGCGATACCGGTGTTGAGCGCGCCGGACTTGCCGCCGTTGGCCTGTCGGACCAGCCGGACGAACGGCAGGGCCATCTCCTCGACGATGTCGGCCGTGCCGTCCGTGGAGCCGTCGTCGATGACGATCACCTCGATCGGATGGTCACCGGCGGCCAGGGACCGGAGCGTGTTGGCTATGCACTCGCGCTCGTTGTACGCGGGGACGAGCACGGTGACCGGCTCGGTGACCGGCGGCCCCCACGCGTCCCGGCGCCTGGACCGGCGGGCCTGGAGCGGAGCGAGGACGAGCATCAGCGCGAACCGCCCGAAGTTGAGGGAGCCGACGACGGCCAGCAGCCCGACGAGCACCGGCAGGGTGAGCACGGCGACCCCGGTGGCCCAGATGAACCCCTTGCCCGCCCACAGCTGGAACCCGTGCACCGGCACGGTCGCGCTGGAGGCGCCGAGCGCCTCGGAGATGGTCGTGAAGCGGTAGCCCTGCGCCTGCAGCCTGTCGATGATCTGCACGAGCGCGGCGAGGGTCTGGGTGCGGTCGCCACCCGCGTCGTGCAGCAGGATCAGCGCGCCCGCGCCGGGCTTCGCCGGCATCGCCGCCTTCACGATCGCGTCCACGCCGGGGCGCTTCCAGTCGTCGGTGTCGCGGTCGATGAACGCGGTGAGGTAGCCGCGCGCGCCCACGTACTTGATCACCGGGTAGTTCCAGTCGTCCATCGCGGTGGCGTCGGAGGAGTACGGCGGGCGGAACAGCGCGCTGTGGACGCCCGCGACGCCGGCCAGCGCCAACTGCGTCTGCGCCAGTTCCCAGCTGATCCGGGCGCGGGACTGGTACACCAGGTCCGGGTGCGTGAAGGTGTGCACCCCGAGTTCGTGGCCGCCTGCGACGATCTGCCGGATCAGCTCCGGGTGGCGCGTCGTCATCGCGCCGGTCACGAAGAAGTCCGCACGGACGCCGCGGGCCGCCAGCACTTCGAGGATCTTCGGAGTCCACTCCGGCGAGGGGCCGTCGTCGAAGCTCAGGACCGCGGTGCGGTCGGGGATGCGGTAGCTGACGGGGTGCTCGTTCCTGTCGCCGCGCGCGTCGATGACCGGACCGCCCTTGAGCAGGTGGTCCGGCACGGTCGTCTTGTCGACCGAGACCGCGATCCGGGAGTCGTGGAACGCCTCGTTCGTGGCGAGACCGCGCAGGACGAGGAGGGCGAGCAGGCAGGCCAGCAGGGACAGCGGCATGAAGAAGCGCAGGGGCGGCGCGGCCAGTCGGCGCGGCCTGAGCAGGGACTGCCGGCGGCGCTGGTGGCGGGACAAGGGCGCTCCAGGAGACGGTGGTGCGGGGGATCAGGGTTGTTTCGCCGGGCGGCTCGAAGGCTTCGCCCCGCGCGATGCGGCGGTCGCGGGTTTCGGCGGGGCGTCGGCCGTTGCCGAGGGAGCGGCGGAGGTCTTCGGCGGGGCGGCGGAGGTCTTCGTCCGCGGCGCCGCCGACCGTGTGGCCGCCGGGGTCGGCGGCGCCGAGGCCGGCGCGGGCGCCCGGGCCTGCGACACGGAGGGCAGGGGTGCGGGCGCGGCCGGGCGCGTGGGCTGCACCGGTACGACCATCGCCGGGGCGTCCGCCTGCACACCGATCAGGCTGCTGCCCATGGCGACGGCCAGAACAGCACCGACGATCGAGACCGGCCAGCCGAAGCCGCGCAGCCTGCGGCCCCTCAGACCGGACTGGTCGACGAACACGGGCACGGGATCGGGTTGCTCGGAGTAGGCCGATCCGCGTTGCACGGGCGTGATGGCTGGGCGCACCTTGCGAGGCCTTTCATTGCAGGGTACGTAGACCGCGGGATCGCAGGGCGAACGCTAGCCCACCATCCCGAGGCGATCCGGCCCGCATGTCCTCGTTTGCCCCGATCCCTCCACGAGCCGTGACCGGATCGAAACGGAATTTGTCATTCCGGCCGGTGGGGTCGGACGCCTTAGGATGACGACCCCGTGGGATCGACCGCCGATCCCCCGGAGGGCGTGTCCAGGTACCGCCTCTCCGCACGCCCCGAGGAGCCCGTGTTGAGCCAGCCCCGCCGCACCCGTCGCCGCCGCGTGCGGACCGCGCTCACGCCGGTCGCCCTCCTGTGCGTGCTCGCCGCCTGCTCCGGCGGCCCCGGCGACGATGCCGCCGCGCCCGCCGCGAGCACCTCGCCCACCCCCTCCGGCCCGCCGGGAACCCTCTTCGACACCTTCCACTACAGCGGCCCCGACGACCCCGCCCTCGCCGCCCACGGCTGGGAGGTCCGTACCGGTGGCGGCGGCCCCGGCATCAAGGGCACCTGGTCCGCCGCCGGTGTCGCCTTCCCCTCCGACGCGACCGCCCAGGGGGGCAGGGCACTGCGGCTGCAGTCCTCCACCGACGGCACGGAGCAGGGCACCCGCCAGGTCGAGATCCAAGGCACCGGCAAGAACCTCTTCACGGGAACGTTCGCCGCCCGGGTCCACTTCAGTGACAAGCCCACGAGCGGCCGCAACGGGGACCACGTCGTCCAGACCTTCTTCCCCATCTCCCCCTCGGACGCCTCCGACAATTACAGCGAGCTCGACTTCGAGTACCTGCCGAACGGCGGCTGGGGGTCGACCGGTCCGCGACTCGACAACGTCAGCTGGCACAAGGCCGATCCGCCGGACCGCGTCAGCCACACCCTCAAGCGGCACGTCGAGGGCTGGCACACCCTGGTGGTCACCGCGATGGACGGAAAGGTCACCTACTCCATGGACGGCAAGGAGCTGTTCACCAGCTCCGGCAAGTACGTCCCGCGCGAGAAGATGGACATCCACTTCAGCAACTGGTTCATCGACCTGCCCTTCACCGGAGCCCCGCGCACCTGGGACATGAAGGTCAACTGGGTCTACTACAAGGCCGACGAGGCCGTCGCGCACACGGACATCCAGAAGACGGTGGACGCCTTCTACACCCAGGGCACCACCTACGTGAACACCGTCCCCAAGCCCTGACCCCAACCCCGCGGCGGTACGGAGCCCTCCCGTTCGGCGGTCCGGCGGCCGGCCCGGTCCCGCGGACCGCCGAACGGGAGGGCTCCGTACCGCCGCGGGGTTGGGGTCAGGGCTTGGGGACGGTGTTCACGTAGGTGGTGCCCTGGGTG
>NZ_RPSE01000193.1:0-11458 GCF_003949955.1 Streptomyces sp. WAC05292 | reverse complement strand
CCCCCGGCCCCCGGCCCCCCGCCGTCAGGCCAGCTTCGCGCTCAGCGTGATGGTGGTGCCCGTCAGGGCCTGGCTGACCGGGCAGTTCTTCTTGGCGTCCTGGGCGGCGGCCTCGAAGCCGTCGGCGTCCAGGCCCGGGACCTCGCCCTCCACCGTCAGGTGGATGCCGGTGATGCCCTCGCCGGGCTGGAACGTGACGTCGGCCTTGGTTTCCAGCCGGGTGGGCGGGGTGCCCTTGCCGGCCAGGGCGTGCGACAGGGCCATCGAGAAGCAGCTGGAGTGCGCGGCCGCGATCAGCTCCTCCGGGCTGGTCTTGCCGTTCGGGGCCTCGGCCCGGGCGGGCCAGGAGACGTCGTAGGAGCCGAGGCCCGAGGAGTCGAGGGTGACGACACCCTTGCCCTCCAGGAGGTTGCCTTCCCAGACGGTGTGTGCGTGGCGCGTGGTGGCCATGTTCTCTGTATCCCTTCGCGGATGGGGGAACGGCCGGGTGCCTCGACGGCGCCCGGCGCCCCCAAACCTACTGGGACACCAGGGGTTTCGCGTCGCGTGCCAGTGCGGTGAGCCGGGAGATGGCCCGGAAGTACTTCTTGCGGTACCCGCCGTTCAGCATGTCGTCGCTGAACAGCCGGTCGAACGGGACGCCGGACGCGAGCACGGGTATCTCGCGGTCGTAGAGCCGGTCCGCGAGGACGACGAGGCGCAGCGCCGTCGACTGGTCGGGGACGGGGACCACGTCGGTGAGGCAGACGGCGGTGATGCCGTCGGTGAGGGCGCCGTACCGGCTGGGGTGGACCTTCGCCAGGTGCTCCAGGAGCCCGGGGAAGTCGTCGAGGCTCGCGCCCTCGGTGGCGTACGCGGCCTTGGCGACCTGTTCGTCGGAGAACGGGGCGGGGGCCTCGGGCAGGCCGCGGTGGCGGTAGTCCTGGCCGTCGATGCGCAGCGGCCGGAAGTGCGCCGACAGGCCCTGGATCTCGCGGAGGAAGTCCGCGGCGGCGAAGCGGCCCTCGCCGAGCTTGCCCGGCAGGGTGTTCGAGGTGGCGGCCAGGGCGACGCCCTGTTCGACGAGGCGGCTGAGCAGCGAGGACACCAGCACGGTGTCGCCGGGGTCGTCGAGTTCGAACTCGTCGATGCACAGCAGCCGGTGTCCGCCGAGGGTCTGCACGGTCTGCTGGAAGCCGAGCGCGCCGACCAGGTTGGTGAGCTCCACGAAGGTGCCGAACGCCTTCAGGGCGGGTTCGGCCGGGGTGGCGTGCCACAGCGACGCCAGCAGGTGCGTCTTGCCGACGCCGTACCCGCCGTCGAGGTAGATGCCGCGCGGGCCGGACGGTGCGGCGGCCTTGGGGGCGCGGCCGAACCAGCGCCGCCTGCCGGAGCCGGTGGCGTGCGCGCCGCCGAGGC
The DNA here is from genome assembly GCF_003949955.1 of Streptomyces sp. WAC05292. Taxonomy (NCBI): domain Bacteria; kingdom Bacillati; phylum Actinomycetota; class Actinomycetes; order Kitasatosporales; family Streptomycetaceae; genus Streptomyces; species Streptomyces sp. WAC05292. The sequence goes on along the minus strand of NZ_RPSE01000193.1, from coordinate 10,060 downwards.
CGGAGGCGAAGCCGGCGAGGATGTCGACGGCCTCGGCCTGGCTGGGCTGGGCGGGGTCCGGGTTGTACGTGTCGAAGCGCACCGAGTCGAACCGCGGCGGCGGCACCATCTCGGCCACCAGCCGCTCGGCGGGAACCCGGGGCTCGCGTGCGCAGAGGGCCTGAGGGCCGGCGTCCGCGGCCGGGTGGCGTCCGTGGGTGCCGTGGGTGGAACCGGCGGCGGAGAGTGAGGTTGACACAGCTCTTAACTCTACGGGGCGTGGCACACTGCACCGATGCGACGCCTGTTCCCTGTGACCGATCAGACATCCCGCCCCGCGGACGCGGCCGGGCCGGCGGCCGAGGCCGGTGACCGAGAGTGGTCGCTGGACGAGCTCGCGGAGGCGTACGCGTATCCGCCGATCGGGCCGGACGGGCACTGGCTGCGGGCGAACATGGTCTCCACGCTCGACGGGGCGGCCCAGCACGACGGGCGCTCCCAGCCGATCTCCGGCGAGACCGACATGCGGATCTTCGGCACGCTGCGGGCCCTGGCGGACGTGGTGATCGCCGGAGCCGAAACGGTTCGCCAGGAGGGGTACCGGCCGGCCCGCGCCCGTGAGGCCTTCGCGGCCCGCCGGGCGGCGGCCGGGCAGGGCCCGGCGCCGGCGATCGCCGTCGTCACCTCCGGGATGGACCTGGACTTCTCGCTGCCGCTGTTTTCCTCCCCGCTGGTGCCGACACTCGTCGTGACGGGTGCCGGGGCTCCGGCCGAACGGGTGGCGGAGGCCGAGAGGGCGGGTGTGGAGGTCGTGGTCGCGGGCGACGGGGCGGCCGTGGACCCGGCGCGCGCTGTGCGGGAGCTGGCGGCCCGCGGGCTGCGCCGCCAGCTCACCGAGGGCGGGCCGCGGCTGCTGGGCCAGTTCGTGGCGGCGGGAGTGCTGGACGAGCTGTGCCTGACGGTGTCGCCGATGCTCACGGCGGGGGGTGCCCAGCGGATCGCCGGAGGGCCCTCCGTGGCCGTGCCGCACCGGTTCGCGCCCGCGCTGGTGCTGGAGGAGGCCGGGTTCCTTTTCACGAGCTACCGTCGGATCTGAAACAGGCGGAATTCCTCGTTCCGCTTAGCTTCCGCTGGGCACATATATCTGCGCCGCCCCGCGAGAGCGCGGGGCAGGATGGTTTCCGCAGGGCCGCGGCCTGCCGCCGCCGCCCATGAAGGAGAGGGCGTCCGTGTTCACGAGCGTTTTGATGATCGAGCAGCCGCTGACCGCCGTCGACGTGGACTTCGTCACCACCCTGCACGGGGACGACCCGGTCTCCTTCATCGTGCTCATGCAGCCGAGGGGCGACCAGGACCGCCTGCTGCGCGCCATCGACGACGTCGCGCTCGGCGAGCTGCCCGAGGCGCTCCACGAGGCGGACGAGCCCGAGGGGGCGGCCGCCCTCGGGCCCGCCGGGCAGGCCCTCGCCCACTCCCTGGAAGCCCTGCGCAGAAAGGGCGCCACCGCCGTCGGGGAGATCGTCGAGGACCATCCGCTGGACAAGCTGAAGGCCGTCGTCGAGGAGAAGGGCGCCGACGAGGTGATCGTCCTGACCGCCCCGCACTTCGTCGAGGAGTTCTTCCACCGGGACTGGGCCTCCCGCGCCCGCCACAAGGTCGGGGTTCCGGTGCTCAAGCTCTTCGCCCACAACGAATAGGCTGGCGTCCGACACGTTCGCGCCGGGACGGTCCCCCGCACCCGCGGGGCCGGGCCGCCCCGGCGCACCCGACCCGCCCGCACTTTGGGGAGAAGCCGTATGACGCCGCAGCCCGGCCTGCCGAACGCCATGGAACGCCCGCACTTCATCGGCATCGGCGGCGCCGGGATGTCCGGCATCGCGAAGATCCTCGCCCAGCGCGGCGCCGCCGTCGCCGGCAGCGACGCCCGCGACTCCGACACCGCGCAGGCCCTGCGCGCGCACGGTGCGACCGTCCACATCGGGCACGCTGCCGCCCACCTCGCCGACGACGCCACCGCCGTCGTCGTCTCCAGCGCCATCCGCGCCGACAACCCCGAGCTGGCCCGCGCCGCCGAGCTGGGCGTCCCCGTCGTGCACCGCTCCGACGCCCTCGCCGCCCTCATGGACGGCCTGCGCCCGATCGCCGTCGCCGGCACCCACGGCAAGACGACCACCACCTCCATGCTGGCCGTCTCCCTCTCCGCCCTCGGCCTGGACCCCTCGTACGCCATCGGCGGCGACCTGGACGCCCCCGGCTCCAACGCCCACCACGGCACCGGCGACATCTTCGTCGCCGAGGCCGACGAGAGCGACCGCAGCTTCCACAAGTACGCCCCCCAGGTCGCGATCATCCTCAACGCGGAACTCGACCACCACGCGAACTACGCCTCCATGGACGAGATCTACGAGTCCTTCGAGACGTTCGTCGGCCGGATCGTGCCCGGCGGCACCCTCGTCGTCGCCCACGGGCAGTCCGGCGCCGCCGAGATCGCCGCCCGCGTCCGCGGCCGCGACGGCCTCACCGTCGTCACCTACGGCGAGGAGGAGGACGCCGACGTCCGCATCGAGGACATCACCCCGCGCGGCCTGGCCAGCGAGGTCACCGTCCGCCTCGACGGCCGCTCCCTCACCTTCACCGTCTCCGTGCCCGGCCGCCACTACGCGCACAACGCCGTCGCCGCCCTCGCCGCCGGCGCCGCCCTCGGCATCCCCGCCGACGACCTCGCCGCCGCCCTCGGCAAGTACACCGGCGTCAAGCGCCGCCTCCAGCTCAAGGGCGAGGCCGCCGGCGTGCAGGTCATCGACTCCTACGCCCACCACCCCACCGAGATGACCGCCGACCTGGAGGCCATCCGCGGCGCCGCCGGCGACTCCCGGATCCTCGTCGTCTTCCAGCCGCACCTGTTCTCCCGCACCCAGGAGCTCGGCAAGGAGATGGGCCAGGCCCTCGCCCTCGCCGACTCCTCGGTGGTCCTCGACATCTACCCGGCCCGCGAGGACCCGATCCCCGGCGTCACCAGCGAGATCATCATCTCGGCCGCCCGCGCCGCCGGCGCCGACACCACCGCCGAACACGACAAGGACGCCGTCGCCGACGTGATCGCGGGAATGGCCAAGCCCGGCGATCTCGTTCTCACGATGGGCGCGGGAGACGTCACGGACCTGGGACCGGCGATCCTCGCCCGCCTGGCGGGCTGAGCCGGGCAGACAGGGGCCCACGGGCCGGACGAGGGAGCGGAAGAGTCATGGCGTACGAGGTCGAGAAGACGGACGAGCAGTGGCAGGCGGAGCTGACGCCGTCCGAGTACCAGGTGCTGCGCCTGGCCGGCACCGAGCCGGCGTTCCGCGGCGAGTACACCGACACCACGACGGCGGGCGTCTACACCTGCCGCGGCTGCGGCGCCGAGCTCTTCCGCTCCACCGAGAAGTTCCCCTCCCACTGCGGCTGGCCGTCCTTCTACGACCCGAAGGACACCGACGCCGTCGAGCTGCGCGCGGACACCTCGCACGGCATGGTCCGCACCGAGGTGCTCTGCGCCCGCTGCGGTTCGCACCTCGGCCACGTCTTCGAGGGCGAGGGCTACCCCACCCCCACCGACCAGCGCTACTGCATCAACTCGATCTCCCTGCGCCTGGTCCCGGCCGAGGACTGACACCCGCCGGGCTGAGGGCGCGCACGGCGGAGGAGAAGCAGGCGGCGATGGACCGGCTGACGGCCGGGGCACGGGCCCTGCTCCCCGCCCCGGAGGCCCGGCAGGGCCGGCCCCTCCTCCCTCAGATCAGGCTGTGGCGGACCGCGCGGGCCACCGCGTGGGCGCGGTTGCGGGCCTGGAGGCGGGACATCAGTTCGTACACCACGTTCTTGACCGTGTGCTCCGAGCAGGACAGGGTGCGGGCGATGACCGCGTTGCCGTGGCCCTCCGCCATCAGTGTGAGGACCGCGGTCTGCCGGGCCGTCAGCCGCGGGACGTCCGCCCCCGCCGGGCGGGCCGCCGGTCCGGCGGGGGAGTCCGCGGCCGGCGCGGCGGCCGCGCCGAGCAGGCGGACCAGGGCCGGGTACGGCATGCGGCCGTCCCCGGCGAGGCGCAGCAGGTCCCCCCGGTCCGCCAGGTCCCCTGCCGGCGCGGGCAGCGGGCGCGAGAGTTCGGCGACGGCGCTCACAGTAGGCCGACCCGGAGGGCGTAGGCGACCGCGTGGGCGCGGTTGCGCAGGCGGAAGCGCTGGGTGATGTCGTGCACGACGGTCGTGACCGTCCGCGGGGAGTAGCACAGCTGCTTGGCGATCTCGTTGGTCTCGTGGCCGTCGGCGACCAGGCGCAGCACGCTCCGCTCCCGCTCGCTCAGGCCGGGAGCGGTCCAGCGGTCCGCGGCGGCCGGCCGGGCCGCCGCGGACGGGCCGTGCCCTCCGGGGCGTTCCAGCAGCTGGTCCAGGAGGTCGGGCGGCAGCGTGCAGTCGCCTCGGGAGGCCGCCAGGACGGCCCGCGCCAGGGCGGCGGCGTCCGCCTCGCGGCGGCGCAGCAGTCCGCGGGCCCCTGCGGCTATCGCGTGCAGGGCGCCCTCCGGTTCCAGTTCGCCCGCGACGAGGACGACGTCCGGGCGGGACGGGGCGTCGCGGACGGTGCGCAGCACGTCCAGCTCCGGGCGGCCGACCCGGTCCACGGTCATGACCACGACCCGCGGCTCGCGGCCCGGCGCCGCCGGGGCGAGCTCGGGGCAGGCGAACAGGGTGCTCTTCGTTCCGGCTTCCAGCACGGGGTCGAACGCGACGACATCGACAGGGACGGGTTCTCCCACCTGTTCCTCCGTTGATCACCCGCCGCCCGGGGTGCCGGGCGGCGGAAAGGGGCACTGCACCCAGGCTGCGGCCGTCCCGCCCGGTGCGGCATCGGGCCGGGGCCCCCACATTCGTGGAGAACGGCGGCAGAAGGCGCGGATCCTGTGAAGACCGCAGCGCCGCAGGTGGGACCGGCCCCGGGCGGACGGATGCGCGGGTGCACGGGTGTACGCAGCCGGTGTGCCGCCCCCGTACCCGGTGGGCCGGGGCCGCCGCGGCGGCCCGTACGGGCGGTGCGCGCGCAGGGCCGGCGGGGGGCTCCGCGGAATATGGGGGAACGGCCCCCATGTGCGCGCGCCCCGCCTCTGCGAGGTTTCTCCCGTGACCGACACCGCCACCACCGCCGCCGCAGCAGACCGGGCCGGGGGCCTCGGCCCGGTAGCGGATCTCGACGGCGGCGGCGTCCGGCGCGGTGAACTCCAGCCGCACCCCGATCGGCAGGTCGGCGCGGCGGCCGGTGTCCCAGGGGAGCCGCATCGTGTCGGCCGGGTCCGCCCGGACGGGGCGGCCGCGGTCGAGCCAGGCGACCCCGCGCAGGAAGGGTTCCGGATCGAGCCAGCCGGTCGTCCCGGGAGCGTCCGGGGATGCCGTGCGGCGGGGTATCTGACGGTGCGTCAAAACGTGGCCCTCCGGTCTTCCGCGCACCGATCGATCATCCGTACGCAACAAAGGTCCATTCCGGACGGATCCGTGCAACGATCGTGCGCCAATGTGCAAGGATGGTGCATTACGGGCGGTATCACTCTGCTCGTAGGCTCACTCGCTGTACGTGGAGTGGCGCGGACCGCCTGCTCGGCGGTCCCCCCATGCCCAGACTCATGTCTGCGTCCTGCCCGGACCGCTGCGGTCGATGCCTCATTCCCCCTCCGCAGTGTCAAAGGAGTCCCCTCGTGCTCGATCACGGCCAGGCGCCCCCGCTCTCCCAGGAGAAGCGCAAGCCTGTGAACCCGCTGCTGCGCCGCAAGCCCGTGGAGCAGCTGGTCGCCGAGGGCGGCCAGGGTGAGGGCGGCACGCTGCGCCGCTCGCTCACCATGTGGCAGCTGACCATGATCAGCATCGGTGCCACGCTCGGCACCGGCATCTTCGTCGTGCTCGGCGAGGCGGCCCCCAAGGCCGGTCCGGCCGTCACGATCGCCTTCATCGTCGCGGGCCTCACCGCGCTCTTCTCGGCCCTCTCCTACGCGGAGCTGGCCGGCTCGGTGCCCGTCTCGGGCTCCTCGTACTCCTACTCCTACGCCACCATGGGCGAGTTCATCGCCTGGGTCTGCGGCTGGTGCCTCGTCCTCGAGTACGCCGTCTCCGTCTCGGCGGTCGCCGTCGGCTGGGGCCAGTACCTCAACGAGCTGCTCGACGGGACGCTGGGCATCACCCTCCCCGAGAAGCTCTCCGCCGCCCCGCTGGGCGACGGCGGCTTCATCAACCTGCCCTCGCTGGTCGTCGTCCTGCTCGCCATGGTCTTCCTGATGCGCGGCGCCAAGGAGAGCGCCCGCATCAACACGATCATGGTCGTCGTGAAGATCGTCACCCTGCTGCTCTTCATCGGCATCGGCGTCCTCGGCATCAAGGGCGGCAACTACGCCCCGCTCGCCCCGCTCGGCATCACCGGCATCAGCGCCGCCGCCTCCACCCTCTTCTTCTCCTACATCGGCTTCGACGCCGCCTCCACCGCCGGTGAAGAGGCCAAGAACCCGAAGAAGGACCTGCCCCGCGCGATCATGCTCTCCCTGGGCATCGTCACCGTCCTGTACTGCCTCGTCGCCTTCGTCGCCGTCGGCGCCATGCCGTGGCAGGACTTCGAGGGCACCGAGGCCGCGCTCGCCCAGATCATGACCGACGTCACGGGCGGCACCTTCTGGGGCGTCGTCCTCGCCGCCGGCGCCGTCGTCGCCATCGCCTCCGTCGTCTTCGCCGTGCTCTACGGCCAGACCCGCATCCTCTTCGCGATGTCCCGCGACGGCCTCGTCCCGAAGATCTTCGCCAAGGTCGACGAGAAGACCGGCGCCCCCCGCGCCAACGTGCTCATCGTCTCCCTCTTCTGCGGCGCCCTCGCCGCCTTCATCCCGCTCGGCGAGCTGGCCAACGCCACCAGCATCGGCACCCTCTTCGCCTTCGCCCTGGTCAACGTCGCCGTCGTGATCCTGCGCCGCACCAAGCCGGACATGCCGCGCACCTTCAAGGTGGCCCTGTTCCCGGTCACGCCGATCCTCGGCTTCCTCGCCTGCGGCTACATGATGTACAGCCTGCCCGTCGCCACCTGGATCGCGTTCGGTGTCTGGATGGCCGTCGGCATCGTGGTGTACTTCCTGTACGGCGTCCGCCGCTCCCGACTGGCCACAGCAGAAATGTGATCCACCCGCAGTGCGACTGAACGATCTCGACGAACGCATCGTGCACGCCCTCGCCGAGGATGCCCGCCGCTCCTACGCGGACATCGGCTCCGAGGTCGGGCTCTCGGCGCCGGCCGTCAAACGGCGCGTGGACCGGCTGCGGGCGGAGGGCGCCATCACCGGCTTCACCGTCCGCGTCGACCCGGCCGCCATGGGCTGGGAGACCGAGGGCTTCATCGAGATCTACTGCCGCCACAACACCTCGCCGGACGACATCCGGCGGGGACTGGAGCGGTACCCGGAGGTGGTGTCCGCGTCGACCGTCACCGGCGACGCGGACGCCCTCGTCCAGGTCTTCGCCTCCGACATGCGGCACTTCGAGCGGGTCCTGGAGCGCATCGCCGGCGAGCCCTTCGTCGAGCGCACCAAGTCGGTGCTCGTCCTCTCCCCGCTGCTGCGCCGCTTCACCTCCGGCGCCCCCGCCTGACCAGCCCGACCGGCCGCACGGGCACGCGTACGACGAAGGCCCCCGGCATCCGCCGGGGGCCTTCCGCGCGCCCGCGCACCTCGGGGGCGGCGGGACGCGCCGTCACCGGCCGCCGCCGGCAGCCGCGGGCACGCCGCGCGCGGACGCGGACCGGCGGCCCAGCAGTGCCCGGCGCTCCTCCTCGGTCAGCCCGCCCCACACCCCGAAGGGCTCCTTCGTCCGCAGCGCGTGCTCCAGGCAGGCCGCGCGCACCGGGCACACGGCGCACACCCGCTTCGCGGCCGCGTCCCGGTCCTCCCGCTCCGGGCCGCGTTCGCCGGCCGGGTGGTAGAACCGGCCGGGGCCCAGGTCCCGGCAGGCGGCGCGGAGCTGCCACTGCCAGTGGTGGACGGCGGCGCCCGGAAGCCGCGAGACGTCGGTCATGGTGGTCCCCTCCTTGGAAGTCGGTGGTCGACGTTTCCGCGTGTGACCCGCCGCGCGGGACGCGAAACGTGCCGTCTGCCCGACCTTCCCGGATGGCGCGTTCCCACCGGCCCCCTCCGCCGGAGCAACGGCCTCAGGCGGCGGGCGTGCGCAGCCCGACGAAGAGCGGCCGCCGGCGCAGCGTGAAGCCCATCGCCTCGTACAGGGCGATCGCGCCCGTGTTGTCCGCCGCGGCGTGCAGGAACGGGCGCTCCCCGCGCTCGGCGACCCCCGCCGCGACCGCCCGCACCAGCCGGGCGGCGAGGCCCTGCCCGCGGTGGCCGGGATGCGTGCAGACCGCGCTGATCTCCGTCCAGCCCGGCGGCCGCATCCGCTCGCCCGCCATCGCGACGAGCCGGCCGCCCCGCCGGATCCCCAGGTACGTGCCCAGCTCCACGGTCCGCGCCAGGAACGGCCCCGGCCGGGTCAGCTCCACCAGCTCCAGGATCTCCGGCACGTCCGCCGGGCCCAGCCGCACGGCCTCCGCGTCGTGCTCCGCCCGTACCGCCGAACCGTCCATCTGCACCCCGCCGAACCGGGCCACCGTCGTCCAGTCCCCGGGCGGGACGGGCAGGCCGGTCAGCCACACCGGGGCGTCCGGCCCGGCCAGCGCCGCCAGGTCGGCCCACGCGCGGGGATCGCCTGGCTCCGCCAGCGCCGCGAACGGGGAGACGTCCACGGCGTACCGTGCCGCGAGGCCCGCCGGCCCCGCCTCCGCGAGACCGGCGTGCGGGCCGGCCAGCGCCGCCCACACCGGGTTGTCGAGGGGGTGGACGGGCGCCGCCGCCCCGGGCCCCGTCCCGGGCACGGGCTCGGCTGCGGTCTCGATCTCGGTCTCGGGCGACACGGGCGACATGGGGCCTGGGCTCCTCTCCGCGGGCGCGCCGGCACCCGCCGGACGGCTGCTGCGGACGGCGATCACCCACCACAGCACCGGCCACCGGCCCCTTTATGCCCGCCGCCGCCGAACCGGCAGCCCGCGCCTCCCCCGCAGGCGCCGCACCACCCCGCGCAACGAATCACCGCCCCACACGGCAAACGCGCAACGAATCGATGCTGCCACCGCAACGGTCACGCCTTGTCCGGATCGAACACGAAAACGTACCGTCGTAGGACCCACCCCACCTGTCACAGAGGTAGCCCATGCCCGCGCTGCGCACCGCCCTCCTCCAGAGCTCCGGCGTTCTCGGCGACACCGCCGCGAACCTCAAGGCTCTCGACGAGGCAGCGGCCCGCGCCGCGGAGACCGGAGCCGGGCTCCTGGTGACCTCCGAGATGTTCCTCACCGGCTACGCGCTTCCGGTCGAGGAGATCGCGGCCCTCGCGGAGGCCGCCGACGGCCCCTCCGCCGCCGCGATCGGCGAGATCGCCCGCCGCCACGGCGTCGCCGTCCTGTACGGCTACCCCGAGCGCGGCGACGGCGGCGCCGTCCACAACTCGGCGCAGCTCGTCGGCCCCGACGGGGCCCGGCTGGCGAACTACCGCAAGACGCACCTCTTCGGCTGCTTCGAGCAGGACGCCTTCACCCCCGGCGACACCCCCGTCGTCCAGGCGGACCTCGGCGGCCTCCGCGTCGGCATCATGATCTGCTACGACGTGGAGTTCCCGGAGAACGTCCGGTCCCACGCCCTGGCCGGCACCGACCTCCTCCTGGTGCCGACCGCGCAGATGCACCCCTTCCAGTTCGTCGCCGAACAGCTCGTCCCCGTACGGGCCTTCGAGAACCAGATGTACATCGCGTACGTCAACCGCACCGGCCCGGAAGGGGAGTTCGAGTTCGTCGGACTCAGCTGCCTGGCGAACCCCGACGGGGTGACCCGCACCCGGGCCGGCCGCGGCGAGGAGATGGTGGTCGGCGACGTCGACCCCGAACTCCTGCAGGCCTCGCGCGAGAACAACCCCTACCTGCGCGACCGCCGCCCCGGGCTCTACGCCTCCCTCGTCTGACCCCCGGCCCGACGCGCCCCCGGGCC
>NZ_RPSE01000192.1:0-11461 GCF_003949955.1 Streptomyces sp. WAC05292 | reverse complement strand
GCACCCCGCCCGCGCCTTTCCGCGCCGCACCCTCCCCGACATGCGTACCGGTCGGTATGCTCGGGGCGCCCGTACGACGCCGACGTGCCCGCCGCCTGCCAGCCTGCCGCCCGGGAGGGCCCATGCCCCGCACCGCCCTGCGCATCTGCCCCCTCTGCGAAGCCACCTGCGGCCTCACGCTCACCATTGACGGCGCCGCCGTCACCGGCGCCCGCGGCGACCGCGAGGACGTCTTCAGCCGCGGCTTCGTCTGCCCGAAGGGGGCGGCCTTCGGCGCGCTCGACTCCGACCCCGACCGGCTGCGCGCCCCGCTCGTCCGGCGCGGCGGACGGCTGCGGAAGGCAGGATGGGACGAGGCCTTCGAAGCCGTCGCCACCGCGCTCCCGGCGCTCGTCTCGGAGCACGGAGCGCAGTCCGTCGGCGTCGTCCTCGGCAACCCGAACGTCCACACCATGGCCGGCGCCCTCTACCCGCCGCTGCTCCTGCGGACGCTCGGCACGCGCAACCTCTTCACGGCCAGCACCCTCGACCAGATGCCCAAGCACGTCTCCAGCGGCCTGCTGTTCGGTGACCCGTTCGCCATCCCCGTCCCCGACCTCGACCGCACCGACTTCCTGCTCCTGATCGGCGCCAACCCGGTCGAATCCAACGGCTCGCTGTGCACCGCCCCCGACTTCCCGGGCCGGCTGAAGGCGCTGCGCGCCCGCGGCGGCGCCCTCGTCGTCGTCGACCCCCGCCGCACCCGCACCGCGCGCCTCGCCGACCGGCACCTCGCACCCCGCCCCGGCAGCGACGCCCTCCTGCTGGCCGCGCTCGCCCGCACCCTGCTCGCCGAACACCGCCCCACGCTGCCGCAGGAACTCGCCGACCGCCTCCACGGGCTCCGGGAACTCCGCGATGCCCTCGCGCGTTTCACACCCGAGGCCGTCGCCCCGGCCTGCGACATCCCGGCCGCCGAGATCCGCGACCTCGCCCGCGACCTGGCGGCCGCACCCACCGCCGCGGTCTACGGGCGGATCGGCAGCTGCACCGTGGAGTTCGGCACCCTCGCCAGCTGGCTCGTCGACGTGCTCAACATCCTCACCGGCAACCTCGACCGGCCGGGCGGAGCCCTCTTCCCGCTTCCGGCCGCCGGCCCCCGGCCCCGGCCCGCCGGACCGGGCAAGGGCTTCGCCCTCGGCCGCTGGCACAGCCGGGTCGGCGGCCACCCCGAGGCCAAGTCCGAGCTGCCGCTCGCCGCTCTGGCCGAGGAGATCGAGACGCCGGGGGAGGGGCGGATCCGCGGCCTCGTCGCCATCGCCGCGAACCCGGTGCTGTCCGCCCCCGACGGGCAGCGCCTCGACGCGGCACTGGCCGGCCTCGACTTCATGGTCAGCGTCGACCCCTACCTCAACGAGACCTCACGCCATGCCCACGTCGTGCTGCCTCCTCCGCCGCCCGCACAAAGCGCGCACCACGACTTCGCCTTCAACGGGTTCGCCGTACGCAACCAGGTGCGCTACACCCGGCCCGCCGTCCCGCTCCAGGAGGGGCTGCTCGACGAGTGCGAGATCCACGCCCGCCTCGTCCTCGCCGCAGCCGGGCTGCACGGACCCGCCGTGCCCGACGCGGCGGCCGCCGTCGACGAGCCCGTCATCCGGGCCGTCCTCGCGAAGGAGACCGCCGACCCCGACTCGCCGCTGCACGGGCAGGACCCGGGCCGGCTCGCCGGGCTGCTCACCGGCGACAGCGGCCCCGAGCGGCGGCTCGACCTGATGCTCCGGCTCGGCCCGTACGGTGACCTGTTCGGCGCCGGCCCCGACATGCGAGGCGGCGGAGGGCTCACCCTGGCGCGGCTCCTCGACCGGCCGCACGGCATCGACCTCGGCCCGCTGCAGCCCCGCCTCCCGGGCGTGCTGAAGACACGCAGCGGCCGCATCGAGCTGCTGCCGGACCCGATCGCGGCCGAACTCCCCAGGCTGCGGAGCGCCCTCGCCGCACGCCCCGCCGCCTTGGTGCTCGTGGGCCGCCGCCACCTGCGGTCCAACAACAGCTGGATGCACAACGTCCCGGCCCTCATCGGAGGTTCCAACCGCTGCACCCTCCACGTCCACCCGCAGGACGCGGAGCGGCTCGGCCTCACCGACGGCGGCCGGGCCCGGATCACCGCCGACGGCGGCAGCCTGGAGGTGCCCGTCGAGGTCACGGACACCGTGCGCGCCGGTGTGGTCAGCCTTCCGCACGGCTGGGGCCACGACCGCGCCGGCGCCCGGCTGTCCGTCGCCGCCGCTTCGCCGGGGGCCAACGTCAATCAGCTCCTCGACGGCTCCCGGCTCGACCCGCTGTCCGGCACGGCGGTCCTCAACGGCTTCCCCGTCGAACTGGCGCCCCTGCCCTGAGCTGGGGTTTTGCTCGTATTGCTCACGCCCGGACGTCTTGTTGGGCCCTTTGCGGGCCCCCTACGTTCCCTGCATGCTGACCTTCCTCGGCTTCGCCATGATCGCCACTTTCCTGGTCCTGATCATGATGAAGAAAATGTCGCCCATCGCGGCGCTCGTCCTCATCCCCGCGCTGTTCTGCGTGTTCGCAGGGCAGGGCGCCCACCTCGGCGACTACGTCATCGACGGCGTCGGCAAACTCGCCCCGACCGCCGCCATGCTGATGTTCGCCATCGTCTACTTCGGCGTGATGATCGACGTCGGGCTCTTCGACCCGGTCGTCCGGGGCATCCTCCGCTCCTGCAAGGCGGACCCGGTGCGCGTCGTCGTCGGCACCGCCGTCCTCGCCGCGATCGTCTCCCTCGACGGCGACGGGTCCACCACCTTCATGATCACTGTCTCGGCCATGTACCCGTTGTACAAGCGGCTCGGCCTGAGCCTCGTCGTCATGACCGGGGTCGCGGCCACCGCCAACGGCGTCATGAACACCCTCCCGTGGGGCGGGCCTACGGCGCGCGCCGCCACCGCCCTGAAACTGGACGCCGGCGACATATTCGTCCCGATGATCCCGGCCCTGGCCGTCGGCCTGCTGTGTGTGTTCGCCCTCGCCTACGCCCTCGGGCTGAAGGAGCGCCGCCGCCTCGGCATGCTCGCGCTGCCGGGCGGCGCCGACCCGCAGCCGGTCACTGTCGCCGCCGCCGACAGCGCCGCCGCTGCCGAAACCGACACCTCCGAGACCGGCCCGGCTGCCTCCGGCCGGAATGCCGGGCCCCGTTCCGGTGCGGCGTCCGGCGCGGCCTCCGGTCCCGCTTCGCCCGCCGCCGGCACAGCGGCCGTCGGGTTCCAGGGGCTCGACCCGCGGCGGCCCACGCTGCGGCCGCGGCTGTACTGGTTCAACGCCGGCCTCACCGCCGCCCTCCTCACCGCGATGATCATGGAGTTGCTGCCCATCCCGGTGCTGTTCCTCCTCGGCGCCGCCCTCGCCCTCACCGTCAACTTCCCGCACATGCCCGACCAGAAGGCCCGGATCGCCGCCCACGCCGACAACGTCCTCAACGTCGCCGGGATGGTCTTCGCCGCCGCCGTCTTCACCGGCGTCCTCAGCGGCACCGGCATGGTCAAGCACATGGCGGACTGGCTCGTCGGCGCCGTCCCCGAGGGCATGGGGCCGCACATGGCCCTGGTGACCGGCCTCCTCAGCCTGCCGCTCACCTACTTCATGTCGAACGACGGCTTCTACTTCGGTGTGCTGCCCGTCCTCGCCGAGGCCGGCGCCGCGCACGGCGTGTCCCCGCTGGAGATCGCCCGCGCCTCGCTCGTCGGCCAGGCCCTGCACATGTCCAGCCCGCTGGTTCCGGCCGTGTACGTCCTCGTCGGCATGGCCGGCGTCGAGTTCGGCGACCACACCCGCTTCACCGTGAAATGGGCGGCGCTGACCTCGCTCGCCGTCCTCGCGGCAGGGATGCTTTTCGGCATCATCTGACCGCCGCGGCCGGACACCCCCGCGGCGCGGCGGCGCCGGTTTGTAGGGTGGGGCCACCAGACCAGGTCCGCACACCCGTGCGTGTTCGGGGGAGGAAGCGCCATGAAGGCCCACGACGGGATGTACATCGCCGGCGAATGGCGGCCCGCCGCCGGACGCGACCGCATCGAGGTCGTCAACCCGGCCGACGAGCAGGTCATCGCCGACGTACCGGCCGGCAACGCGCAGGACGTGGACGCGGCGGTGCGCGCCGCCCGGGCCGCCTTTCCCGGCTGGGCGGCCACGCCGCCGGCGGAGCGGGCGGCCCTGATCGGGGCCCTGCGCGACGCGATGGCCGCCCGGAAGGCCGAGTTCACCGAGGTCGTCACCGCCGAGCTGGGCTCCCCGACGGGCTTCTCCGAGCGCGTCCACGTGGGGGCGCCGCTCGCCGTGTCCGCCTCCTTCGCCGAGCTCGCCGCCTCGTACGCCTTCGAGGAGCGGATCGGCAACTCCACGGTGCTGCTCGAACCGGTCGGCGTGGTCGGGGCCATCACGCCCTGGAACTACCCGCTGCACCAGATCGTTGCCAAAGTGGCACCCGCTCTCGCCGCCGGCTGCACCCTCGTCCTCAAGCCGGCCGAGGACACCCCGCTGACCGCACAGCTCTTCGCCGAAGCCGTGCACGAGGCGGGCATCCCGGCCGGAGTGTTCAACCTGGTGACCGGAACCGGCCCGGTCGCCGGGCAGGCCCTCGCCGCGCACGAAGGCGTGGACCTGGTCTCCTTCACCGGCTCCACCGCGGTGGGCCGGCTGATCGGCGCCACGGCCGGCGCCGCCGTCAAGCGCGTCGCCCTCGAACTCGGCGGCAAGTCGGCCAACGTCATCCTGCCCGGCGCCGACCTGGCCAAGGCCGTCGCGGCGGGCGTGGGCCACGTCATGAACAACTCGGGCCAGAGCTGCAACGCGCTCACGCGGATGCTCGTCCACCGCGACCAGTACGAGGAGGCCGTCGCGCTCGCGGCCGCCGCCGTCGCCCCGTACACCGCCGGCGACCCCCGCGAGCCGGGCACCCGCCTCGGCCCGGTCGTCAACGCCAAGCAGCGCGACCGCGTTCGCGCGTACATCGCCAAGGGCATCGAGGAGGGGGCCCGCCTCGTCGCAGGAGGCCCCGACGCCCCGCACCCCCGCGGCTACTACGTCGCCCCGACCCTCTTCGCCGACGTCACCCCCGACATGGTGATCGCGCAGGAGGAGATCTTCGGCCCCGTCCTGTCGATCATCGCCTACGGCGACGAGGACGAGGCGCTGCGCATCGCCAACGGCACGGTGTACGGGCTCGGCGGCGCCGTCTGGGCGGCGGACGAGGAGACGGCCGTCGCGTTCGCCCGGCGCATGGACACCGGCCAGGTCGACATCAACGGCGGCCGCTTCAACCCCCTCGCGCCGTTCGGCGGGTACAAGCAGTCCGGCGTCGGCCGCGAACTCGGGCCGCACGGCTTGGCGGAGTACCTCCAGACGAAGTCGCTCCAGTTCTGACACCCGCCCCGACCCGGTCCGCCGGGTGGGGCCCGAGAGACGGGATCGACCATGGTCCGAGCCGCAGTCCTGCCCGCCGTCGGAGCACCGCTGGAGGTCCGGGAGATCGTCCTGCCCGACCCCGGGCCGGGGCAGGTCCGGGTCCGCCTCGCCGCCGCCGGGGTGTGCCACTCCGACCTCTCCGTCTGCGACGGGACGGTCCGGGTCCCCCTGCCCGCCGTCCTCGGCCACGAGGGCTCCGGCACGGTCCTGGCGGTCGGCGAGGGCGTCACCCACGTCGCCCCGGGCGACGGGGTCGTGCTCAACTGGTCGCCCTCGTGCGGGCGCTGCCACCACTGCTCGATCGGCGAGGTGTGGCTGTGCGCCAAGGCCCTGGCAGGGGTCGGTGCGGTCCACGCCCACGACTCCGCGGGCACGCCGCTGCACCCGGGCCTGAACGTGGGCGCGTTCGCCGAGGAGACGGTCGTCGCGGCCGCCTGCGTGGTGCCCGCTCCGGCCGGGATCCCGCTCGCCGAGGCCGCGCTCCTCGGCTGCGCGGTGCTCACCGGCTACGGGGCCGTCCACCACAGCGCCCGCGTCCGGTCCGGCGAGTCCGTGGCCGTCTTCGGCATCGGCGGCGTCGGCCTGGCCGCCGTGCAGGCCGCGCGGATCGCGGGAGCGGAGCGGATCGTCGCCGTCGACGTCTCACCGGTCAAGGAGGAACTCGCCCGGGAGGCCGGGGCCACCGGGTTCGTCCTCGCCTCCGACACCGCGGTCGAGGAGATCCGGGCGGCCACCGGGGGCCGCGGGGCGGACGCGGCCGTCGAGTGCGTCGGCCGGGCCTCGTCCATCCGCGCCGCCTGGGACTCCACGCGGCGGGGCGGCCGCACCACCGTCGTCGGGATCGGCGGGAAGGACCAGCAGGTCGCCTTCAACGCGATGGACATCTTCCGCTTCGCCCGCACCCTGACCGGCTGCGTCTACGGGAACTGCGACCCGGCCCGCGACCTGCCGGTGATCGCCGAGCACGTGCGCGCCGGCCGCCTGGACCTCGCCGCCATGGTCACGGACCGGATCACCCTCGACGGCATCCCGGGCGCCTTCGAGGCGATGCAGGCCGGCAAGGGCGGCCGCTCGCTGGTCGTCTTCTGACCCGGCCGTCGCCCTGCAGGGGGCCGCGGGCGCGGTCAGGGGCGGCGCAGGGCCGCGTACTGGAGGGAGAGGCCGTCCAGCAGGGCGGTCAGCCCGGTCTCGAACGCGCCTTCGTCCACCTCGCGCTGCCGCTCGGCCAGCAGGTGCGCCCTGCCCAGGTGCGGGTAGTCCGCCGGGTCGTACGCCTCCCGGTCGTCCACGAAACCCCGGGCGAACGAACCCACCGCCGAGCCGAGGATGAAGTACCGCATCAGTGCGCCGATCCGCGTCGCCTGGGCGGGCGGCCAGCCGGCCGCCGTCATCGCCCCGAACACCGCGTCCGCCAGCCGCAGCCCCGCCGGGCGCCGTCCCGGGCCGCGGGCCAGCACCGGCACGACGTTGGGGTGGTCGGCCAGGGCGTCCCGGTAGGAGTGTGCCCAGGCGTACAGGGCCGACCGCCAGTCCCGGCCGGACCCCGCCTCGAACATCGACAGGTCGACCCGCGCGCTCACCGCGTCGGCCACGGCGTCCAGGATCTCGTCCTTGGTGCGGAAGTGGTTGTACAGCGACGGCCCGCTCACGCCGAGCGCGGCCGCGAGCCGGCGCGTCGACACCGCCTCCAGCCCCTCCGCGTCCACCAGGGCCCCCGCCGCCTCGACGATGCGGTCCCGGCTGAGGAGCGGCTTGCGCGGTCTGGCCATGCGCCACATGGTAGGCCTGCCGCACTGCGGCCACCGGTGGCGCCGAACGCGAAGGGGTAGGCCGCGACCCGCCGCCGCCCCGTCCGAGTACGGAAGATCCCCGCCGACTACGACCCCTTCCAGCCGAAGGCCTGACCCCGGGCGGCCATCTCCCGCTCCGGCGTCTAAGCGCTTGCTCACCCTCCGGTAAGGTGTTCCTTCCGACAGTGACGAGAAGGTGGGCGAACGATGGGCAGCGCGGAGGAGACGGCCGGCGGCTACCGGCCGTGGTCGGAAGTCACCCCCGACGCCGCTCGGCGGCTGCTCGTGGCCGCAGTCGAGGCGTTCGCGGAACGCGGCTACCACGCCACCACCACGCGGGACATCGCAGGCCGGGCGGGCATGAGCCCAGCCGCCCTGTACATCCACTACAAGACCAAGGAAGAGCTGCTCCACCGGATCAGCCGGATAGGCCACGACAAGGCCCTGGACATCCTGGAGACGGCCGCCGCCGGCCCCGGCACGGCGGCCGACCGGCTCGGTGCGGCCGTCCGGTCGTTCGTGCTGTGGCACGCCGCGCACCACACCACCGCCCGCGTCGTCCAGTACGAGCTGGACGCCCTCGCCCCGGAGCACCGCGACGAGATCGTGCAGCTGCGCCGCCAGAGCGACGCCGTCGTGCGGCGCATCCTCGGCGACGGAGTCGCCGCGGGCGAGTTCCACGTGCCCGACGTGCCGGGGACCACGCTCGCCGTCCTGTCCCTCTGCATCGACGTCGCCCGCTGGTTCAACGCGGCCGGGCGGCGCACCCCGGAGGAGGTCGGCGAGCTCTACGCCGACCTCGTCCTGCGCATGGTCGGCGCGGCGCCGGCCGGCTGAGCCGGTCCCCGCCTCAGAAGTAGTAGCGGGACAGCGACTGCGCCACGCACACCGGCTTGTCGCCGCCCTCCCGCTCGACGGTGACCGTCGCCGCGACCTGGACGCCGCCGTCCGCCGTATCCGTGACCGCCGTGATCACGGCGGTGGCGCGCAGCCGGGACCCGACGGGCACCGGCGCCGGGAAACGCACCTTCTCCGTGCCGTAGTTGATGCCCATCCGCATGCCCTCGACCCGCATCACCTGCGGTACCAGGCTCGGGAGCAGCGACAGCGTCAGGTAGCCGTGCGCGATGGTCGAGCCGAAAGGCCCGGATGCGGCCCGCTCCGGGTCCACGTGGATCCACTGGTGGTCGCCGGTGGCGTCCGCGAAGAGGTCGATCCGCTTCTGGTCCACCTCCAGCCATCCGCTCGGCCCGAGGGGATGGCCGATCCCGGCGCGCAGTTCCTCGGCGGACGTGAAGACCCTCGGCTCGGACATGCCTCTCCCTCTCGCGTGGCGAACAAGCGCTTGCTCAGCATTCCGGGGCCGCATGTATATGTCAACGGAGCGCGGCGCGGCCGACTACCCTCGGCCGGGTGCCGCAGATTCCCGAGAAAATCCACGAACTCACCGTCGGCCAGCTCTCCGCCCGAAGCGGCGCGGCCGTCTCCGCCCTCCACTTCTACGAGTCCAAGGGCCTGATCAGCAGCCGGCGCACCCCCGGCAACCAGCGCCGCTACAGCCGCGACGCGCTGCGCCGGGTCGCCTTCGTACGGGCCGCCCAGCGTGTCGGGATCCCGCTCGCCGCCATCCGCGACGCACTCGCTCAGCTCCCCGAGGAGCGGACCCCCAACCGCGAGGACTGGGCGCGACTCTCCGAGACGTGGCGCGGCGAGCTCGAACAGCGGATCAACCAGTTGCTGAGGCTGCGGGACCACCTCGCGGACTGCATCGGCTGCGGCTGCCTCTCGCTGCAGAACTGCGCGCTGTCCAATCCGGACGACGTCTTCGGCGAGAAGCTCACCGGCTCCCGGCTGTAGCCGCAGCCCCGCGGGCCCCCGCAGGGAGTCCGGGTGCTGCGCGCCCGGAGCGCCCGGACGCCGCGCGGGCTGGATCGGCGGTGCGAAGACCCCCGCGCCCCGCATCGCCCCGCCACCCGCCCGATCCGCGGGGGCGGGCGTGTCACCCGCTCGCTCCGGGCGGGGTTACGCCGCTCCGGCCGCGGCGGAAGCCGGTGGTGCGGCCCAGGCCGAGTCCGCCAGGGCCGGTCTGGGGACCACGATTCCGCAGCCTGCGCAGACCGGGCCGTCCCAGGCCCACGCTCCCTCCCACGGCCCGGGGCCGCCGCCGCTGCCGCGGCCCGCCGACTGCCGCCCGCACGCCGTACCGCGGCCGGCCCCGCGCCCCCGTCTCGGGTTGGGCACCGGCGCGGGCCAGTGCAGTTCCCGCTCGCCGCAGACGGGGCATGCCGTCCCCGGCTCCGACTCCAGGGCCGCGACCAGCCGCCGCAGCACCTCCGCCAGGGTCCCGGCCGGCCGTACGTCCGGGTCGGCGCACCGCACGACCGCGTCCCCGCTGCCGCCCCACGCCCACTCGGGGCGGCGCAGCCCGTCGTGCTTCTCCCGCCGGCGCCGCTCCGCGAACTGGCGCTCGTACGCCAGCCAGACCGCGCGCGCCTCCTCCAGCTCCTCCAGCGCGGCGACCAGTCGCTGCGGGTCCGCCGCCCGGTCCTCCGGCGCGATCCCGTGCCGGTCGCACAGGTGCCACCAGGTCGCCCTGTGCCCGTACGGCGCGAACCGCTCCAGGCAGCGGCGCAGCGAATGGCGCCGCAGGGCACGGTCGTTGCGCGCGTCACGCACCTGGTAAGCCAGGCTCCGGAAACCTGCCATCACACCCTCACCTCCGCCTCGCGCCGTCCACACCGCGGCGCCGTACCCCGTCGAACGACGACGCACCGTGGGATGTGCCCAACATGCCCCTCCAGGCGCAGGCGCATGCGGGGGCGGACGAGGCGTGCGGGTGGCACATGGCCGGAAGTCAGCGCCCCATGCGCCCCGCAGCCACCACCACGCGTGCCAGCTCCGCGTGGCAGATGTCGCTGTGCGCCCCCGCGGGGGGACCGCCGCGCCGGACCACCGACGCGGCGTCCACACTGACGCAACCGGACGCCGGCACCCCCGACCGCAGCGCGGCCGCGAGGGTGAGCCGCACCGCTCCCGGGACGGCCTGCACCCCGTCGTGACCGATCGCGCCCCACCGCTCGTCGAACCCGAGCAGACCGGCTGAATCCCCGGCCATTCGCGAGGCCAGCGGGTAGAAGACCCGCAGTGCGGCGTCGTGCTTCGAGTGGCACGCCACCACGGGGCCGTCGACCCGGCGGTGCATGCCGCGCAGGGCGCCGCCGCGCCGGCTGTCGTGGGGGAGCCGGTCGGCGAACGCGTAGTGCGAGAAGGCGCCCTGCAGCAAGGTCAGCGACTTCACGTGGCGGGCCCCGGCGGGGACGGCGCGCAGGGAGAACGCCGCCACCCGGCCGCCGAAGCTGTGGCCGACCAGGTGGACGCGCAGTCCCGGCCGCCGGGCCGCCAGTTCGGTGAGGGCCGGCCCGAGCCCCCGTTCGCCGACCGCTCCGGCCCGTTTCTTCATCTCGTAGTACGTCGCCTGCCGGAGCAGCTCCTTCGCGCCGTTCCACAGGGCGCGCCGTTCGCCCGCCGCCGAGCGCCCCGGTGCGGACGGGTCCGAGGACGCCGCCGCCAGGCCGTCCGCGAGGGCCTGACACACCTCGCGCACGTCCTCGGCGAAAATGGCGGGGACCCCCCGGTCCGGCGTGCCCCCGCCCCCGGAGGCGACCCGGACCGCACCGCCGCCCGCCGTCCCGCCGGCCTCCGTCCCGCCGACCCCGGCCAGGCGCCGCACGAGCAGGCCGAACTCGGCGAGGGCGTCCTCCGACTCCGGCCGCGCGGCCAGCAGTTCGGCCGCCCGGTCCAGCTGCGCGCCGTGCCCGGGCCAGAACTCCGCGAGGGCCCTGCGCGTCGCGGCGTCCAGGGCGGTGTCGGCGGCGGATGCGTCCGGCCCCATCAGGGAGTCGAAGTCCGGTATCGGCTCGTCCGGGAAGCGGATCGAGGGCCACACCACTCCTGCGTACCCCAGCCGCACCCCCGGCCCCACCAGCCCGGCGAAGGGAGCGTAGAAGCGGTCGAAAAGGCGGATCGACGCGGGCCGGTCGCTGTTCCAGCCGTGCGCGAAGACCAGCAGGTCGGTGGCGTCGATGTCGGCCACGGCCCGCAGGCCGGCCGGATCGGCGTCGCCCTGGGCGTCGAAGACCAGTTCCGCGTACGGGGACACGCCCACCGCGGAGGCCGCGAGCGACCTCCCGGGCGATGCCCCCGCGCCGTCCCCG
>NZ_RPSE01000191.1:0-11473 GCF_003949955.1 Streptomyces sp. WAC05292 | reverse complement strand
CCCGGAAGGCCACGCCCGAGCCCCAGCCGAAGCGGGGCCTCGGGCCCGTCGCCGCGGGCGGGGGGCTCCTCGGAGTCCTCCGCCGCGGGCCCGAGGCCCCGCTTCGGCTGGGGCTCGGGCGTGGCCTTCCGGGACACCGTCGCGGCGTCGGGGGCGCGGAAGACGAGGGTCCGCGTGTCGTCGTCCGCGCCCGCCGGGGCGGTCCCGGCTTCGGCGGGCTCGACTCCGGCGCCGTCCCCCGGCGCTTCGGCGGACAGCGGCCCGGGCTCGCTGCCGGGCTTCGCGGCCGGCTCGGCGGGGGTGCCGGCAGGGCCGCGCGACGGCTTGGTGAACACCAGCGTCGCGTCGGCCTTCCCGCCGGCTTCGGGCGCGGCCGCGGTGCCGCCCGCGGGCGCCTCGTCCGACTCGGGGCCCGCCTCCTCCGCGGAGTCCTCCGGCTCGGGGCCGCCCTCGTCCGCGGCGTCCTCCGGCTCGGGCGACGGTGCGGCTCCCGCGGCGTCGGCCGCCGGACCGGGCTCCGGGCGGTCCGCGGGGGCGGGCGACGGCGCCGCTTCCCGGGCGCCGTCCGCCGGGTCGGGCTGCGGGTCGGGCTGCCGGTCGGGCTGCGGGGCGGCTTCGGCGGCGTCCCCGGCACCTGCCGCCGGCCCGTCGGAGGCACCGGCGGTGTCCGCCTGCTCCGCCTCGGCTGCCGGGGCCTCGGTACCGGCGTCGGTGTCGGCCCCGGCGGCCGCCTTCTCCGGAGCGGGGTCGGCCCCGGGCTCGGCGGCGGTGTCCTCCGCGCCCTCGCCGCCCGGTGCCTCGGCGGGGGGTGCCGGGGCCGCGGCGCCGGTGTCCCCGTCGGCGTCCGCCCCGGGGGCCTCGGCGGCAGGCGCGGCCTCGTCCGCGGCCTCGTCCGCCGCGGCCGCGGTGTCCGGTTCCGCGGACGCGTCGTCCCGGTCCGCCCCCGGCGCGGTCGTCCTGTCGCGCTCCGGGTCGCCCGGAGAGCCGCCCGCCACCGTCATCGCCTTCATCCCAGCCCCGCCTTGCGCTCACACCGTGCAGTTACGTGCGGCGCGGCCCCCGCGGAGCCGCGCCGTACTCATAGATGTACGCAGGGCCCCGCGCGTTCCCGTTCCGAGCCGTTCGGCGTGGCATACCGGCGGGTACGCGCTCCGGTGCACGGTGGACCCGCCGTCCGGCGGGTGGCGGTTCAGTCGAAGCGGTGCCCCTGGACCAGGACCGTCCGCTTCCCGTCGGGCCGGACCAGGCGGTACTTCCTGATGCCCTCGTAGCGGCGGCCGAACCGGAAGAACGTCAGTCCGGCGATGAACCCGACGGCGACGAGGGGCACGAGGACGGCCATGGGGTTCATCGACGGGTCGTCCTCCTCCCGGACCTGGCCTCCGAGGTGGAAGGCCATGGGGAGGGTGACCAGCAGCGACAGCAGCAGCACGCTGCCGATCACCAGGTAGACCATGCGCTTGCGCCGGGCCTTGGCGGCGCTTTCGACGGTGGCCGTGAAGTCCTTCCGGCACCGCGGGCACGAGAAGGCCACCGCCGCCTCGCCCTGCCGGGGCCGGCGCATGTCGGGTGACGACAGCCTCGCCACACTCCAGTTCACGGTCGTGATGCCGGCCCGGCTCTCCACGCTGACCCGGCATCCGACGCTCAACGCATAGCGGTCGTCCAGCGCCAACTCGTCCACCCCCGACGGTTCCCCACCCGGCCCCGCGAGCCGCGGGCGCAGCGGGAGCGTACCGCCGTACCGGGCGCCGCGGACCCCCCTCGGCGCAATCGGGGCCGCTTCCCCGCCCGGCCGGTCAGGAGGCGGGGGTGAAGAGCCGGGCGACCTGTTCCTCCCGGTGGAGGGCGGCCTCGACCGTGTCGTCCGCGAAGCAGAGCATGACGCCCTTGCGGCCCGGGTGGTAGGCCGCCAGGATGATCGCGCCGCGCCGGGTGGCGGGGTCGTAGGCGTGGCCGGACCCGCGGAGCCGGGTGAGGGCGTCGGTGAAGGAGGGCACCTCCCAGTGCCTGGGCCACACGCGCTCCAGCAGGATGCGGTCGGTGCCGAAGCCCGGGCCGACGACCCGCTTGCCGACGATCTCGTAGATGTGGGTGGAGCCGGTGGCGCGGCCGTTGTACTCGGTGAAGAGGACGTCCCCTTCCGGGGTGACGACGGCGTCGGCGCTGAGGACGCCCCGGTAGCCGATCGCGCGGAGCGCCTCCGAGATGCGGTGCCCGCCGTCGAGGAGGGCGTCGAGCTGGTGGGCGGTCAGGTCCGGGGCGGGCATCACCTGGGCGTTGGGCAGAGGGCGGTACTGCATCTCGCCGTGGCCGCCGAGGCGGCAGCCCGCGTCGGAGATCCAGTATTCGGCGAAGTAGGCGCGGCTGCCGGGGTGGTAGCGCTCGACGACGACCCGGTCGCGGCCGCCGACGGTCAGCCAGTCCCAGCGCTCGGCGAGGTACGCGGTGACCGCCGCCCGGTCGGGGAGGGCGCGTACGGCCCGGGCGCCGCGCAGGTCGACGTCGGCGGTGCGGCCGAGGATCTCGTTGCCGTCGCTGCCGGAGCCGAAGTCCTGCTTGAGGATGACGGGGCCGTCGTCGAGCAGGCGGGCGATGTGCTCCTCGGCGCGCCGCGGATCGCCGCAGACCGCGCCGACCGGGAGGGGGGCGCCCACGCCGGCGGCGAGCGCGCGGAAGACGGCCTTGCTGCTGCCGAGGAGTCCGCCGCTCTGCGTGAGGAAGGCGTGCCCTTCGAGGGCTCCGGGGCAGCCCAGCGCGTCGGCGGCGGCGGCGACGGCGGCGTCGGGCCACAGGGCGAAGACCTCGTCGACGGGCCGGCCGGCGGTCCGCTTGCGCAGTTCGGCGACGAAGGCGGGGTCGGTGAGCCGGTCCGCGGTGAGGGCGCCGGTCCCGGTGCGGCCGGGCGGCGGGACGACGACCTCCAGGGAGTCGCGGCGGGTGCCCGTCAGGGAGGTGACGTAGGAGAGGAACTCCTCCTCCGGCGGGACGGGCAGGACGAGGACGTCTCCGTCGCGGGCGAACCACAGCAGGCGCTGCACGGCCCAGCCGGTGCCGGCCGGCTCCTCCAGTTCCTCGCTCCAGTCGTTTCCGATGAGCAGTCGCACCATCCGGCAATACTCCCTGTGGTCGCAGTGCCCTTTTCCGGCGGCGGGCGAAGGGATCCGGCCCGGCTGGACCGGCCCATTGTGAAAACCGCCGTGAGAAAGCGTCAAGAGCGTCTCTCACGCCTCCGGGGCCCCACGGGAATCGGCCGGGCCGCCCGGCCTGAAGTCGCGGTGGCCGGATCGCCACCTTGTTCGCCTCCCGCGCGCTTCATACGATCGTTGACCGTTCACCGACGGAATCTCATGTCCGGAAATGAGGAAGGAGGTGAACCATGGAGCGTGAAATCGTGTGGACCGAGATCGAGGACGCGGATGTCGCGGAGATCGTCTCGGACAGCAACGTGAAGGACATCGGCATCGTTTCGGCCAGCAACGTCAAGGACTGAAACTGAGCCGGCGGACCTGCCAGTGCGCGACCCGGGTCCTTCCCCGCCCGCCGGGGAGGGGTCCGGCCTGCCGGAGCGGACGTACGGAGGAATCGTGTCAGGCGGCGGTGAGTTGAAACTGATCGACCAGCCCCTGTTCCCACCGGACTGCGTCCCGGCGAGGCCGCTGCGGATCGGGCTGGTGAACATGCCGTGGGCGCGCACGGACACCCCTTCCATCCAGTGCGGGCTGCTCCAGGCCGCGCTCCGCTCCTTCGGCCACGACGCCCGGAGCATGTACCCGAATCTGGAGCTGGCCGCCGAGCTGGGAACGGACCTCTACGAAGTGATCACCGAGGCCCCTTCCGAACGGGTCCACCTGTTCGGCGAATGGCTCTTCGGGACGGCGGCCTTCGGGGTGGCCGACGATGTGGAGGACTACCGGCTGCGTTTCCCGGAAGTGGCCGAAATGTGTTCCGAAGCGGGGGCGGACTGGGACGCCGTGGCCGATTTGCGCGGGCGCCGGCTCCCCGCGTGGATCGACGAACTCGCCGCCCGCGACATCTGGTCGGAATTCGACATCGTCGGATTCACCTCGACCTTCATCCAGAACGTCGCCGCGCTGGCGCTCGCGCGCCGCCTGAAGGAGGCCCGCCCCGAATTGATCACCGTGTTCGGCGGCGCGAACTACGACGGCGACATGGGGCCGGAGTACCTGCGGAATTTCGACTTCATCGACTACGTGGTCGTCGGCGAGGGCGATGTGACGCTGCCCCGGCTGGCGGCGGCCGTCGCACGCGGCGCCGACCCGGCCGCCCTCCCGGGCGTCTGCGGCCGCACCCCCGACGGCCGGGTGACCACCCCCTCCCCCGGCGCCCGCACCCGGGAGATGGACCAGCTGCCGATCCCCGACTACGACGACTACTTCACCGCCCTGGACGCCCTCGGCCGGGACCGGGTGATCGGCCGGAACACGCAGCGGCTGCTGGTGGAGTTCTCCCGGGGCTGCTGGTGGGGCGCGAAGCACCACTGCACCTTCTGCGGGCTGAACGCGCTGGGCATGCAGTACCGGGCGAAGTCCCCGCAGCGGGCGCTGGCCGAGCTGGAGGAGCTGATGCGCCGGCACCGGGTCCTCGCGGTCGACGCCGTCGACAACATCCTCGACATGGCCTACCTCGACACCTTCTGCTCGGGGCTGCGCGGGGCCCCGTGGGACACCGCCCTGTTCTTCGAGGTGAAGGCGAACCTCACCCGGGACCAGGTGCGCGTGCTGGCCGAGGCCGGGGTGTGGAAGATCCAGCCGGGCCTGGAAAGCCTCAGCACGCACGTCCTCGGGCTGATGCGGAAGGGCTCCTCGCGGCTCCTCAACGTCCGGCTGCTCAAGTGGGCGCACTACTACGGCGTCCGCGTCGACTGGAACGTGCTGGCCGGCTTCCCCGGCGAGACCGACGAGGACTACACGGGCCAGGCAGCCCTCGTACCGCTGCTGACCCACCTGGAGCCGCCCGCCGGCGTCGGGAGGATCTGGCTGGAGCGGTTCAGCCCGTACTTCACCGACCCGTCCTTCGGGATGGGCGAGATCGAGCCGAAGAGCGCCTACCGGCTGGCGTTCCCGGTGCCCGGGCTGGACCACGGCCGGATCGCGTACTTCTTCGACTACCGGGCGCCGCAGGTGGCCTCCGCGGACGCCGTCGCCGAGCTCGCGAAGGCAGTCGAGGCGTGGGGGCGGGAATGGGCCTCCGCGGACCGGCCCACGCTCACGTACCGGCGGGGGCCGGACTGGCTGACCCTGTTCGACACGCGCGGCGGGCGGCGCCGCAAGACGACCCTCGCCGGGTGGCGGGCGCGGGCGTACGAGCTGTGCGGCGACGCCCCGCGCAGCGCCGCCCGCATCCACCGGGAGCTCGGCGGCGGTACGGGTGCGGGCGGCGGGGCCGTGGAGCGTGCGGAGGTCGAGGAGTTCCTCGGCTCCTGCGTCGCGCACGGCATCTGCCTGGAGGAGGACGGCAAGTACCTCTCCCTGGCGCTGCCGCTGCGGTCCGGGCTGCCCGCCCTGCCCGGGCGCACGGCGGCCGGGCCGGGCACTTCGAGCGAGCGAGGGAGCTCACGATGACGCTGAACAGCTACGACGAATGGTCCCCGCTCAAGGAGGTGGTCGTCGGCTCGGCGGCCCACTACACCTCCCACGAGCGGGAGCTGTCCTTCGACCTCTTCTTCCACGACAACATCGCCGGCGACAACACGACGCGGTCCGAGTGGTACTACCCGCGGCTCACCGTCGGCGGCGCCGGGCCGGGGGGTGCCGGACCGGACGGGGCCCGCCGCGGGCGGGTTCCCATCAAGCAGCGCTACGTCGACGAGCTCGTCGAGGACCTGGAGGGCATCGCGGCGGCCCTGACCGCCCTCGGGGCGACCGTGCTCCGGCCCATGGACCTCGATCCGGGGACCAGCGAGGTGCGCACCCCGGCCTGGTCCGCGTCCGTCGTCCCGCCGCTGAACATCCGCGACAACACGCTGATCCTCGGCGACGAGATCATCGAGACGCCGCCGATGATCCGCTCCCGGTACTTCGAGACCCAGTTCCTCACCCCCGTCTTCCAACGGTACTTCGCGCAGGGCGCCCGCTGGACGGTGATGCCGCGCCCGCTGATGACGGACGCGTCGTTCGACCTGGACTACGCCCGCGAGAGCACGATCGGCGGCCCGACGGAGCCCATCGGCACCCCGAGCCCCTCCCCCTACGACGTCGGCATCGAGATGATGTTCGACGGGGCGCAGGTGCTGCGGCTCGGCCGCGACCTCGTCGTGAACGTCTCCACCGCGCACCACGCCCTGGCCTGCGACTGGCTGGAGCGGCACGTCGGCGACCGGTTCCGGATCCACCGCGTGCACCGGCTCAGCGACAGCCACATCGACAGCATGGTCCTCGCGCTGCGGCCCGGCACCCTCCTCGTGCGCTCGGAGGCCGTCGCCGAGAAGCTGCCCGAGGCGCTGCGGAAGTGGGACCGGATCGTCGCGCCCGCCCCCGAGAGCAACAACTTCCCCCGGTACGAGGACGAGGACCTGGTGCTGACCAGCCCGTTCATCGACCTCAACGTGCTGTCCGCCGGGCCGGACACCGTGCTGGTCAACGAGGCGTGCCCGGAGCTCGCGCGGACGCTGGAGAAGCACGGTTTCACGGCGGTCCCGGTCCGGCACCGGCACCGGCGGCTGTTCGGCGGGGGCTTCCACTGCTTCACGCTGGACACGGTGCGCGAGGGCGGGTTGGAGGACTACCTCGGATGAGCCTGCCGGACACGGGGGCCGCGGCCCGGCTCGCCGGGGTCGGCACCGCCGTCCCCGACACCAGCTACAGCCAGCGCGAGCTGCTCGACCTGCTGGCCGTCAGCGATCCCCGAGTCCGCTCGCTCTTCCTGAACAGCGCCATCGAGCGGCGCGGCCTGACACTGCCCGCCGCCGGCCCCGACGGCTCGCGGGCGGTGGAGACGCAGGGCGAGCTCCTGCGCAAGCACACCGAGCAGGGTCTGCTGCTGGGGCGGCGGGCAGTCGAGAACTGCCTCGCCGACACCGGGGCGCGGCTGTCGGACGTGCGCCACCTGTGCTGCGTGACGTCGACGGGCTTCCTGACGCCCGGGTTCTCCGCCCTGCTGATCAAGGAGCTGGGCCTCGACGTCGGCTGCTCGCGCCTCGACGTCGTCGGCATGGGCTGCAACGCCGGGCTCAACGCGCTGGGGGCCGTCACCGGTTGGGCCCGGACGCACCCCGGGGAGCTGGCGCTGCTGGTGTGCGTGGAGGTGTGCTCGGCGGCGTACGTCTTCGACGGGACGATGCGCTCCTCCGTCGTCAACAGCCTCTTCGGGGACGGCGCGGCCGCCGTGGCCGTCACCGCGCCGGGCGGCGGCGGCCCGGACGCGGGCGGGGCGCCGGCGCCGGCGCTGCTGCGGTTCTCCAGCCGGATCATCCCGGACGCCGTCGACGCGATGCGCTACGACTGGGACGAGGGGCACGGCAAGTTCAGCTTCTGGCTGGACCCGCAGATCCCGTACGTCGTCGGCGCGCACGCGGAGGGGGCGCTGGAGCGGCTGCTGCACGGGACGGGGCTGCTGGCCTCGGACATCGACCACTGGGTGGTGCACTCCGGGGGCAAGAAGGTCGTGGACTCCGTCCGGGTCAACCTGGGGCTGACCCGGCACGACGTCCGGCACACCACCGGCGTGCTGCGCGACCACGGAAACCTGTCGAGCGGCTCCTTCCTCTTCTCCTACCAGCGCCTGGCCGCCGAGGGCTCGGTCCGCCCCGGTGACCTGGGCGTGCTGATGACGATGGGGCCGGGCTCGACGATCGAGATGGCGCTGGCGCGGTGGTGACCCGCACCCCGGGCCGCACGGCGGGCGGCGGCGCGACGACGAAGGGAACTGCGATGCGGACGCACGACACGCTGCCGCCGCCCGCGGAGGGCGAACCGGCGGACGGCACGGCGACGACCGTGCCCGACGGCCCCGCGGACGGGCTGTGCACCACCCTGGAGCTGGACGCCCGGCAGCCGCTGCCCGAGCTGACCGCCGCCGTCAACGGCGCCTGCGACCGGGCCGAGGCGCGGGCCGACGGCTCGGTGGTCCTGCTGCGGCTGCCGGACGCGCCCGCCGGGACGCGGGCCTGGCCGGGGCAGGTGGACATCCGGCAGATCAACCGCTGGGAGCGGGCCGTGCGGAGGCTGGAGCGGCTGCCCGCGCTGAGCATCGCCGTCGCCTCCGGGGCGTGCGGCGGGCCCGCCCTCGACCTGCTGCTGGTCGGCGACTACCGGATCGGGTCCCCGGACCTGCGGCTCCTCGCGCCGGTCAACGACGGGCACTTCTGGCCCGGGATGGCCGTGCACCGGATATCCCGGCAGCTCGGGGCGGCCCGCGCCCGGCAGATCGTACTGTGGGGCGACGACATCGACGCCGCGCGCGCCCGCGACCTGGGCCTGATCGACCAGCTCGCCGACGACACGGAGGAGGCGGCGCACACCGCGGCCGTGCTGATGGGCCGGATCTCCGACCGGGAGCTCGCGATCCGCCGGCAGTTGCTGCTGGAGGCGCAGAGCCTGGAGTTCGACGAGGCGCTGGGCCCCCACCTGGCCGCCTGCGACCGCGAACTGCGCCGCCTGGCCGCGGCTGCGGGGTCGGGCGACGCGGCGGCGGAGTCGGGCGACGCGGCGGGAGTTGCGGGTGAGTGACGGGGCGGGGCGCCGGGAGGCGGACCTCCCGCCCGGCAGCCCCGACGCCGCAGACTCCCGCGCTTCCTCCGCCGGTCCCGGCTGCCCCGCCGTCTCGGCAGACCCCGCCCTCTCGGGCGACCCCGCCGTCTCTGGCGACCCCGCCCTCTCGGGCGACCCCGGCTTCTGCGGGGACCTCGCCGCCGACGCCAAGCTGCTCGCCGGGTACGCCGACGAGACCGAGCGGAGGCTTGCCCTCCTGCCGGCGCGCCCCGACCGCACCGCCGCCGAGGCCGAGCAGGCCGAGAACCTCCACGAGGGCTGCCGTGCGGTCCGGCACGCCTTCCTCGCCCGCCACGCCGACGCCGTCTACGACGAGCTCACCGCGGGGCGGACGCGCCGGCCCCGGCTGCCCGACCTGGCCGCGGAGGCCGCCCTGCGCTTCCCCGGGCTCGTACCGGACGCCGCCCGACTCGCCGCGGAGCGCGCAGGCCTCCAGGCGCACAAGGAGGGCCGCGAGATCGACCAGGGCATCTTCTTCGGCGCCCTGCTGCGCTCCCCGACCGCGGGCACGCACCTGATCGAGAGCATGCTGCGGCCCGCGCCCGGCTCGGCGGCCCGCCTCGCGGAGTTCCGCCGCACGGACCGGCTGGAGCTGTCCGCGGTACTGCTCGAACGCCGCGGCGAGGGGGCGTACGTCACCTTCCGCAACGGCCACTGCCTCAACGCGGAGGACAACCGGCTCATCGCCGACCTCGAGACCGCGGTCGACGTGGCCCTCCTCGACGACCGGATCCGCGTCGGCGTGCTGCGCGGCGGGCCCGTCACCCACCCGCGCCACGCCGGGAGGCGGATCTTCAGCGCGGGCATCAACCTCAAGGAGCTGCACGCGGGCCGGATCTCCTTCGTGGAGTTCCTCCTGGGCCGGGAGCTGGGCTACGTCAACAAGCTGGCCCGCGGCCTGCTTCGCGAGGGCCCGGCCGCCGCCGCCGGCACCACGGCCGGCAAGCCGTGGGTGGGCGTCGTCGACGCGTTCGCCATCGGCGGCGGCATGCAGCTCCTCCTCGTCCTCGACCGCGTCATCGCCGAGGAGGGCGCCTTCCTGAGCCTGCCCGCCGCCGACGAGGGAATCGTCCCCGGCCTGGGCAACCTGCGGCTCACCCGGCTCACCGGAGCCCGCACGGCCCGGCAGGTCATCCTCTCGGGGCGCCGCATCCACACCTCGGATCCGGCGGCCGCCCTGCTGGTCGACGAGGTGCTGCCGACCGCCGCGCTCGACGCGGCCGCCGAGCGGGCCGTACACGAGCTGGCCGGGCCGGCCGTGGCAGCCAACCGGGCCATGCTGACGCTTGCCGAGGAGCCCCTGGAGCTGCTGCGCGTCTACCTGGCGGAGTTCGCGGTCGTCCAGGCCCGCCGCATCCACAGCCCCGACGTGCTGGCCAAGACCGGGCGGCACCAGGCGCGTTCCGGACGGGCCCCGGCATGACCCTCCTCTCCCGCGAGGTGCTGCACGCCTCCCTCCAGGACCCGGTGCTGGAGTCGATCGGCTTCCTCAACGAGATCATGGGCCGCTATCCGGACGCCCTCTCCTTCGCCCCCGGCGCCCCGCACCCGGCCCCGTACGAGGACCTGGACACCGCCCGCTACCTGGACCGCTTCACCGCGCACGCCGCCGTGTCGGGCCTCGGGCCGGAGCGGGCGGCCCGGCTGCTGTACGAGTACGGGCCGGCCCGCGGGCTGATCAACGGGATCGTCGCCGACGCCCTCCGCCGCGACCAGGGCATCGACGCGGACCCGGACGCGCTGGTGATCACGGTCGGGGCGCAGGAGGCGATGTTCCTCGTGCTGCGCGCGCTGATCGCCGCCCCGGAGGACGTGCTGGCCGTCTCCGACCCTTGCTTCGTGGGCATCACCAGCGCCGCCAGCCTGCTCGGCGCCGCGGTGGTGCCCGTCCCCGAGGACGCCGACGGCCTCGACGTCGACGCGCTGGCCGAGGCGTGCCGGGCGGCCCGCCGCTCCGGGCGCCGCATCCGCGCCTGCTACGTCGCCCCCGACTACGCCAACCCCGGCGGCACCCGCATGGCCGCCGGGCGGAGGCCGCGGCTGCTGGAGCTGGCCGAGCGGGAGGACTTCCTCGTCCTGGAGGACAACGCGTACGGGTTCACCGCTCCCCCGGGCGCCGAACTGCCCGCCCTGAAGGCCCTGGACGGCGGGCGGCGGGTCGTGCACATCGGGACGTTCGCGAAGGTGTGCTTCCCCGGGGCGCGCGTGGGCTACGTCGTCGCCGACCAGTCCGTCCGCGCGGCAGGCGGCGGGTCCGGGGCCGGGGCCGCGGCCGTCCCGCTGGCGGCGGAGCTGGCGCGGCTGAAGACCGCCGTCACGGTCAACACGTCGCCGGTGTGCCAGGCGCTGATCGCCGGGATGCTGCTGGAGCACGGCGGCTCGCTCGCCGAGCTGAGCCGGGCCAGGTCCGTGCTGTACCGGCGCAACCTCGCCCACCTGCTGCGGGCCCTGGACCGCGAGGGCGCGGCAGGGCTGCCGGAAGGCGTGGAGTGGAACCGGCCCGGCGGCGGGTTCTTCGTCCGGATGCGGCTGCCCGTGCCGGCGGACGCCCGGCTGCTGGAGGCGTCCGCCGCCGGGTACGGGGTGCTGTGGACGCCGATGGCGCCCTTCCACCCGGGCGGCGGGGGCAGGCGCACGCTGCGGCTGTCGTGCAGCTACCTGGAGCCGGAGGAGATCGACGAGGGCGTGCGGCGGCTCGGGGCCTTCCTCCGGGAGCACGCCCGGCGGCCGCGGGCCGGGGC
>NZ_RPSE01000190.1:0-11483 GCF_003949955.1 Streptomyces sp. WAC05292 | reverse complement strand
GGGTTCGCGGGGTGTCTGGGCCGGCTTGGGGTGGGCGGCGCTGGCGCTGACGGTGGCGTACGGGCCGGTGTGGGCGGCGGGTTCGGGGGCCCAGAGGGTGCGCATGAGGGCCAGGTGGTCGTGGACGCGTTCGCGGCGGGTGCGCCAGTCGACACCGTGGTCGGCGGCCTCCTCGACGTTCCAGCCGTAGCCGACGCCGAAGGTGAGGCGGCCGCCGGAGAGGTGGTCGAGGGTGGCGACCTGCTTGGCGAGGACGATGGGGTCGTGCTGGGCGACGAGGGTGATGCCGGTGCCGACTCGGAGGCGGCGGGTGACGGCGGCGGCCTGGGCGAGGGCGACGAAGGGGTCGAGGGTGCGCCCGTACTCGTCGGGGAGTTCGCCCCCCATCGGCGCGCCGGTGTCGCGGGAGACCGGAATGTGGGTGTGCTCGGGCAGGTAGAGGGCGTGGAAGCCGCGTTCCTCCAGGCTGCGGGCGAGGCGGACGGGGGTGACGGTCCGGTCGGTGAGGAAGATGGTCGTGGCGATCCGCATGGGCGAGGGCACCTCCGTGGTTGTCCGCGGCTCGGCTCCCGGGACGGGTGCGGATCACGCTACGGCCTGCCCGCACGATTGTTGAGGGGGTGTCAGCCCGGTGGCCGTCAGCCCCGCGGGTAGCGGGCCAGCCAGCCGGGCGCGGAGGCGGCCGGGCCGTGCAGGGAGGGGCCCTGGGTCATCTCCAGCGCGAAGTCGTCGGCGAGTTCCAGCAGCGTGGCGCGGCCTTCGAGGTCGGTGAGCCAGGCGGCCGGCAGGGCGGTCTCGCCGTGGAGGGCGCCGAGGAGGGCTCCGCAGAGGGCGCCGGTGGCGGAGGAGTCGCCGCCGTGGTTGACGGCGAGGCGCAGCCCGTGGCGTACGTCCTCGGCGGTGAGGGCGCAGTAGACGGCGATGGCGAGGGTGTCCTCGGCGTCGCGGCCCTCGCCGGGGGAGAGGGATTCGACGGCGCGGGGGGTGGGCGCGGCCGGTTCGGCGGCGGTGGTGAGGGCGCGCCGGAGGGCGTCGGTGACGGGCTGGTGGCCGGGGCGGTCGGCGAGGAGGGCGAGGGCGCGGTGGACGGCGCCTTCGAGGGTGGCACCGCGGGTGAGGGCGTGGACGATGACGGCGAACGCGCCCGCGGACAGGTAGGCGGTGGGGTGGCCGTGGCTCTGGACGGCGCACTCGACGGCGAGTTGGAGGACGAGGGCGGGTTCCCAGCCGACGAGGAGGCCGAAGGGGGCGGAGCGGGTGGTGGCGGCGGCGTCGCGGGCGGTGGGGTTCTTGGGCTGGTCGAGGGTGCCGAGGACGGTGTCGGCGAAGCCGGTCGTGCAGGCGCGGTCGGGGCCGCGGCGGGCGTAGAGCCACTCCTGCCGGGCGAGCCAGCCGTTGTCGGCGCGGCGTTCGTCGGGGCCCCAGTCGCTCTGGGTGGCGGCCCACCGGAGGTAGGCGCGGTGGATGTCGGTGGGCGGGTGCCAGGCGCCGGTGTCGCGGCGGACGTGTGCGCGGATGAGGCCGTCGACGGTGAAGAGGGTGAGCTGGGTGCAGGCGGTGACGGTGCCGCGGCGGCCGTGGGCGGGCGCGGGCTCGGTGAGGCCTTCGACGCCGTGGGTGTTGCGTATGCCGTCGAGGGAGAGGCCGGCGACGGGCGCGCCGAGGGCGTCGCCGATCGCGGAGCCGAGGAGGGTGCCGCGGACGCGGCTGCGGAAGTCCTGCTGCTCGGTGCGGCCCCACGCGTGGGTGGTGAGGGGGGCGCGGGCGCCGGGGGTGTCGGCGTCCGGGGCGGCGTCCGTGCCGGCGCCGGGGCCGGCGTCCGCGGCCGGCCGGGTGCCCGAGACCGGCTGTCCGGCAGTGGCCGGATCCGTCTCCGTGGTCGGATGCGTCTCCGCGGCCGGGTTTGCGGCCAGGCCCGTTGCCGGTGCCGTGTCGGTGGTCGTTGCGGTGTCCATGGTGCGTCCCCCAGCCTGCGAGCCTGCCCCCCGCGGGCTCTGGCGGGCACTGTAGTTGCCGGGACCGGCCCGTTTCGGGGTACGGAGGCCAGGCGGCCCGTATGTGCGGGGAGAACGGCCGAAAGTACGCGTGTCGGCCCTGCCGGGGCCGGGTTGCCCGGCCCCGGCCGGGCCGGTCAGTCCAGGACGGGGAGCAGTCGCGGCAGGTGGCCGTCGGAGGCCTGGGCGGCGCGCTGCCGCTCCTCGGGGACCTCGCCGTACAGGGTGGTGCGGGGTGTGGCGGGGCGGCCGGCGGCTTCGGCGATGGCGGTGAGGTCGCGGATGGAGCGGTAGGAGCCGTAGCTCGATCCGGCCATGCGGGAGATGGTCTCTTCCATGAGGGTTCCGCCGAGGTCGTTGGCGCCGGAGCGGAGCATTTCGGCCGCGCCGTCGGCGCCGAGCTTGACCCAGCTGGTCTGGATGTTGGTGATGTGCGGGTGGAGCAGCAGGCGGGCCATGGCGGTGACGGCGCGGTTGTCGCGGACGGTCGGGCCGGGCCGGGCGATGCCCGCGAGGTAGACGGGGGCGTTGGTGTGGATGAAGGGGAGGGTGACGAACTCGGTGAAGCCGCCGGTCTGCTGCTGGATGCGGGCGAGGGTGCGCAGGTGGCCGAGCCAGTGCCGGGGCTGGTCGACGTGCCCGTACATCATGGTGGAGGAGGAGCGTATGCCGAGCTCGTGGGCGGTGGTGACGACGTCGATCCAGTCGGCGGCCGGCAGTTTGCCCTTGGTGAGGATCCAGCGGACTTCGTCGTCGAGGATCTCGGCGGCGGTGCCGGGGATGGAGTCGAGGCCGGCTTCCTTGGCGGCGGTGAGCCAGTCGCGGACGGACATGCCGGTGCGGGTGGCGCCGTTGACGATCTCCATGGGGGAGAAGGCGTGGACGTGCATGCCGGGGACGCGCTCTTTGACGGCGCGCGCGATGTCGAAGTAGGCGGTGCCGGGCAGGTCGGGGTGGATGCCGCCCTGCATGCACACCTCGACGGCGCCGACGTCCCAGGCCTGGGCGGCCCGGTCGGCGACCTGGTCGAGGGAGAGGGTGTAGGCGTCGGCGTCGGTGCGGCGCTGGGCGAAGGCGCAGAAGCGGCAGCCGGTGTAGCAGACGTTGGTGAAGTTGATGTTCCTGGTGACGATGTAGGTGACGTCGTCGCCGACGACGGAGCGGCGCAGCTCGTCGGCGATCCGGCAGAGGGCGTCCAGCGCGGGCCCGTCCGCGTGCAGCAGGGCCAGTGCCTGGTCGTCGGTGAGCCGTTCGGGGTCGTCGGCGGCCTGGGAGAGGGCGGCGCGCACGTCGGTGTCGAGGCGTTCGGGGGCCATGCCGGGGGCGGCGGCTTCGCGGAGGGCGTCCCAGTCGCCGTAGACGTGGTCGAAGTCCTGGCGGCGGTCGCCGGTGCGGCCTTCGGTGTCGACGGCGGTGTGCAGGTCGGTGCGGCCGGAGGCGGTGAAGGCGTCCTCGGGTTCCTGCCAGGGCCGGCCGGTGACCTCGGCGTCGGGCCGGGCGAGGCCGGTGGCCGGGTCGGCGAGGGCCCGGACGTGGGGCAGCAGTCGGGGGTCCAGCCAGGGTTCGCCGCGCTGGACGAACTCGGGGTAGACGCAGAGGCGTTCGCGCAGCTCGAAGCCGGCGGCGGCGGACTGTTCGGCGAGCCGGTCGATCTGCGGCCAGGGCCGTTCGGGGTTGACGTGGTCGATGGTCAGCGGGGAGACGCCGCCCCAGTCGTCGATGCCGGCGCCGATGAGGCGGGCGTACTCGCCGTCGACGAGGTTGGGCGGGGCCTGGAGGCAGGCGGAGGGGCCCATGATGTGGCGGGCGACGGCGATGGTGGCGACGAGGTCGTCGAGTTCGGCGTCGGGCATGCCGCGCATCGCCGTGTCCGGCTTGGCGCGGAAGTTCTGGATGATCAGTTCCTGGATGCCGTGGTACGCGCGTGCGGTGCGGCGCAGCGCGAACAGCGACTCGGCGCGCTCCTCGTACGTCTCCCCGATGCCGATGAGGAGGCCGGAGGTGAAGGGGACGGAGGAGCGGCCGGCGTCTTCGAGGACGCGGAGGCGGACGGCGGGCTCCTTGTCGGGGGAGCCGTGGTGGGGGCCGCCGGGCTCGGACCACAGGCGGGTCGCGGTGGTCTCCAGCATCATGCCCATGGAGGGGGCGACGGGCTTGAGCCGCTGGAAGTCGGCCCAGGTGAGGACGCCCGGGTTGAGGTGGGGGAGCAGGCCGGTCTCTTCGAGGATGCGGATGGAGATGGCGCGGACGTAGCTGACGGTGTCGTCGTAGCCGTGGGCCTCCAGCCATGCGCGGGCCTCGGGCCAGCGGTCCTCGGGCTTGTCTCCGAGGGTGATGAGGGCTTCCTTGCAGCCGAGTGCGGCGCCGCGGCGGGCGATGTCGAGGACCTCGTCCGGTGACATGAACATCCCCTGGCCGGCGCGGCGCAGCTTCCCGGGGACGGTCGCGAAGGTGCAGTAGTGGCACTTGTCGCGGCAGAGGCGGGTGAGGGGGAGGAACACGCTCTTCGAGTACGTGATCACGCCCGGCCGGCCGGCGGCTTCGAGGCCGGCGTCGCGGACGCGGGCGGCGGACGCGGCGAGGTCGTCGAGGTCGGCGCCGCGGGCCCGGAGCAGGACGGCGGCCTCGGCCGCGTCCAGGGCGACACCGTCGCGGGCGCGCCGCAGGGCGCGCCGCATCGCGTTCTGGGTCGGGGCGTCACTCGGAGGGGTCATGCGGTGAGCATACGGTCCGGTGGCAGGGCGGCGGGCAGGGTCCTCGCCGCTCATCCGCATCGGCGGTCCGGGCGTTGACCAGCGGGGATGGGCCGGTCGCCACCCGCGGCGGAGGTGCCGGGGGCGGGACCGCTGCGATCCGGCCGCGTCCCGTCCGGATGTCGTGCATTCGCCAAACATCCCCCCGCTGAAGATCACCGCATCGGGGGACGGGCGCGGCTCCGGAGGGATCAGGCGGCGGTCAGGCCGTTACTGTTCCCCAGGATCTGGCCGGATTCCCGGATATCACCCCTTTCCTCCCTCTTTCACCGGTGCCGTGTGGGTAAGCCCGGTCGCCGTCCCTCGCGAAGGAGAGCTTGTCCGATGACCGTTGACAGCAGCCCCGAGACGCAGCCGGCGCCGCCCCGGCAGTCCAGCCTGGGCACGGCGGCTGCCCGCAACCTCGCCACCACGACCAAGTCCGCTCCGCAGATGCAGGAGATCACCTCCCGCTGGCTGCTGCGGATGCTCCCCTGGGTGGAGACCAAGGGCGGCGCCTACCGCGTGAACCGGCGGCTCACCTACGCCGTCGGCGACGGCGTCATCGAGTTCGTGCAGGACGGCGCGAGTGTCCGCGTCATCCCCCGCGAGCTCGGCGAACTCGCCATGCTGCGCGGCTTCGACGACGAGGACGTCCTGCGCGAGCTGGCCTCCCGCTGCGTCCAGCGCGACTTCCGGCCCGGCGAGGTCATCGTCGAGCGCGGCTCGCCCGCCCAGCACATCCACCTCATCGCCCACGGCCGCGTCGGCCACACCTCCGTCGGCAAGTACGGCGACACCGTCGACCTCGCGGTCCTCGGCGACGGCGACCGCTTCGGCGAGCACGCCCTCCTCGACGGCGAGGGCACCTGGGACTACACCGCCACCGCCGAGACCGCCGGCACCCTTCTCACCCTCTCGCGCGCCGACTTCGACGCCGTCCTCGGAGCCTCACCGGCGCTCCGGGACCACATCGCCCGCTTCACCTCGCTCCCGCAGCAGCGCCAGAACCGGCACGGCGAAGCCGAGATCGCGATGTCCGCCGGCCACACCGGCGAGCCCGAACTCCCCGGCACCTTCGTCGACTACGAACTCCGCCCGCGCGAGTACGAGCTCTCCATCGCGCAGACCGTCCTGCGCGTCCACACGCGCGTCGCGGACCTCTACAACGAGCCGATGAACCAGACGGAGGAGCAGCTCCGGCTGACGATCGAGGCGCTGCGCGAGCGCCAGGAGCACGAGCTGGTCAACAACCGCGAGTTCGGCCTCCTCCACAACGCCGCCTTCAAGCAGCGCATCCAGACCCATTCCGGGCCGCCCACCCCCGACGACCTCGACGAGCTGCTGTGCCGCCGCCGCGGCACCCGCCTGTTCCTCGCCCACCCGCGCACCATCGCGGCGATCGGCCGCGAGTTCAACGCCCGCGGGCTCTACCCGGACCACGTCGATGTCGGCGGGCAGAGCGTCCCGGCCTGGCGCGGCGTCCCGATCCTGCCGTGCAACAAGATCCCGATCAGCAGGGAGAACACCAGCTCCATCATCGCCATGCGCACCGGCGAGGAGAACCAGGGCGTCATCGGCCTGCGCCAGACGGGGCTGCCGGAGGAGTACGAGCCGGGCCTGTCGGTCCGCTTCATGGGCATCGACGAGAAGTCGATCATCTCGTACCTGGTGACGACGTACTACTCCGCCGCGGTCCTCGTGCCGGACGCGCTCGGCGTGCTGGAGAACGTCCAGATCGCCCGCAGGCGCGACTAGGGGGCCAGGCCACCGCCCGAACCGACCCGGGCCGTCCCGGCGCGCCCGGGGTCCGGGCCGGCCCACCCACCCCACCGAGGAGGAACGGATGCCCGAGCCCGGGCCCTCCCCCATGCAGTCGAGCCTGCCCGACGCCGCGGCCCGCTTCGGGGCCCACGGCCACGGCCGCGGCGCGGACGCCACCGCCGCCGCAGCGGGCCGGCGCCGGCTGCCCGCCGTCCCCGGACTGCCCTTCCCGCCGCGCCCTCCGGCACCGGAGACCCCGCGGGCCGCGCCCGCCGACCTGCCGGCCCCGGCGGCCCCGCCCGTCCCGGAGCGCGGGCACGGCGAGGCCCTGGAGCGGATCATGGCCGGCCCCAGCGGCCTCGGCACGGCGGGCCTGCACTTCGCGCCCCGGGCCGGCCTGGCGGTGCCGACGGCTCCGCCGGACGCGCCCGCCGCGGCCGCAGCGCCCGCCGCCCCGACCCTGCCGAGCCTGCCGACGCGGCCGGCCCGGCCGACGGAACCGGCCCTGGCGGCGGCGTGGGCCCTGCCCGAGCTGCCGCACCCGGCGCCGGCGGGGGCCGCCACCGCCGAGGGCCGGCCCATTCCCGGCCTCTACCACCACCCCGTCCCCGAGCCGGACCCGGTCCGCGTGGCCGAGGTCAGCCGCCGCATCAAGCGGTGGGCGGTCGACGAGGTCGAGGCGTACCCGCCCGAGTGGGAGGACCAGTTCGACGGCTTCTCCGTCGGCCGCTACATGGTCGCCTGCCACCCGGACGCCCCCACCCTCGAACACCTCATGGTCGCCACCCGCCTCATGGTCGCCGAGAACGTCGTCGACGACTGCTACTGCGAGGACCACGGCGGCTCCCCCGTCGGCCTCGGCGGCCGGCTCCTCCTCGCCCACACCGCCCTCGACCCGCTCCACACCACCGACGAGTACGCCCCGGCCTGGGCGGAAACGCTCCTCTCGGACGCGCCCCGCCGCTCCTACCGGTCCGCCATGCAGTACTTCCTGCAGCTCGCCACCCCCTCCCAGGCCGACCGCTTCCGGCATGACATGGCCCGCCTGCACATGGGCTACCTCGCCGAGGCGGCCTGGGCGCAGACCGACTACGTCCCGCAGGTGGCCGAGTACCTGGCGATGCGGCAGTTCAACAACTTCCGCCCCTGCCCCACCATCACCGACACCGTCGGCGGCTACGAACTCCCCGCGGACCTGCACGCCCAGCCCGCCATGCAGCGCGTCATCGCCCTCGCGGGGAACGCCACCACCATCGCCAACGACCTGTACTCGTACACCAAGGAACTGAACAGCCCCGGCAAGCACCTCAACCTGCCGGTGGTGATCGCCGAACGCGAAGGCCTCTCCGCCAAGGAGGCCTACCTCAAGGCCGTCGAGGTCCACAACGACCTCATGCACGCCTTCGAGGCCGCCGCGGCCGAGCTGGCCGCCTCCTGCCCCGACCCGCGCGTCCTGCGCTTCCTCAAGGGAGTCGCCACGTGGGTCGACGGCAACCACTACTGGCACATGACCAACACGTACCGCTACAGCCTGCCCGACTTCTGGTAAGAGGAATGGATTCACCCGTGTCCAGCATCGAACTCACCACCCCCGCCACGTTCATCCCCGCCCCGGCCACCCCGTACCAGGGCGACATCGCCCGCTACTGGAACGAAGAGGCCCGGCCCGTGAACCTGCGCCTCGGCGATGTCGACGGCCTCTACCACCACCACTACGGCATCGGCGACATCGACCACGACGCCCTCGGCGACCCCGCCGACAGCGCCTACGAGAAGAAGCTCATCGCCGAACTCCACCGCCTGGAATCCGCCCAGACCGACGTCCTCCTCGACAACCTCGGCACCATCGGCCGCGACGACCTCCTCGTCGACGCCGGCTGCGGCCGCGGCGGCTCCATGGTCATGGCCCACCAGCGGTTCGGCTGCAAGGTCGAGGGCGTCACCCTCTCCGCCAAGCAGGCCGACTTCGGCAACAACCGGGCCGCGGAACTCGGCATCGCGGACTTCGTCCGCTCCCGCGTCTGCAACATGCTCGACATGCCCTTCGAGACCGGGCAGGCCGCCGCGTCCTGGAACAACGAGTCCAGCATGTACGTCGACCTCCACGATCTGATGGCCGAGCACTCCCGCATCCTCGCCGTCGGCGGCCGCTACGTCACCATCACCGGCTGCTGGAACCCCCGCTACGGGCAGCCGTCGAAGTGGGTCTCGCAGATCAACGCCCACTTCGAGTGCAACATCCACTCCCGCCGCGAGTACATGCGCGCCATGGCCGACAACCGCCTCGTCCCCCAGGCCGTCATCGACCTCACCCCGGCGACCCTCCCGTACTGGGAGCTCCGGGCCACGTCGTCGCTGGTCACGGGCATCGAGGAGGCGTTCATCAACTCGTACAAGGACGGCTCGTTCCAGTACGTCCTGATCGCCGCGGACCGCGTCTGACGCCTCCCGGCCGCCGCCTGCGCCGGGCCCGCACGCAGCCGGGCCCGGCTTCCCTCTGACCGGCTACGCCTG
This sequence comes from Streptomyces sp. WAC05292, assembly GCF_003949955.1. Taxonomy (NCBI): domain Bacteria; kingdom Bacillati; phylum Actinomycetota; class Actinomycetes; order Kitasatosporales; family Streptomycetaceae; genus Streptomyces; species Streptomyces sp. WAC05292. The sequence continues at coordinate 2,479 of NZ_RPSE01000190.1, read as the reverse complement.
CCGCGCCCCTGCCACAAACCCGGCCCAGGCGGCGGGGGAGAAGCTCAGGTGCGGGACGGCGGTGTCCTTGGAATCGCGGACGAGGACGGCTGCGGGGGTACTGGCGACCTCGACGCAGGAGTCGCCTTCGGAGCCACTGCTGTGACTGCTCTTGGCCCAGCCGACTTCCACGCAGTCGTTGATGTCGCTGCTGTCGCTGTAGCTGCTCTTGAACCAAACGGGTTCGGAGTTGCGGTTCATGTTGCTCCCAGCAGTTGCTCGATGAAGGACCGCGACTCCCGCGGCGTGAGAGCCTGGGCCCGGATCATGCCATACCTCGATTCCAGAATGCGGAGCTGCTTCGGGTCAGCTACCGGACGCCCGTGGAAGCTGCCCTCTGCCCGACCGACGGCAGTCCCGTCACCGAACTTCAGCACCTGGATGAGCCCTGCCATTCCCGCGTGCTCCTCGCACGAGGTCGGCATCACCTGAAACGTCACGTTACGCAACTGGAGCACCTCCAGCAGGTGTTCGAGCTGTCGGCGTCGAACCGTTGGTCCACCCAATGGCCGCATGAGTGCCACCTCTTCCACGACGAAACTCAGTGCGGGTGCGGGGTCACGGTTGAAGATCGACCGCCGTGCCATCCGTGCTGCCACGCCACGCTCTATCTGCGCCTCCGATTCAGCCGGGTGCGCCATCTCGAACAGTGCCCGTGCGTATTCCTCGGTCTGCAGTAAGCCGTGAATGTTGTGGTTCCCGTACGACAGCAGCTCAACCGCCCGCGATTCGAGCATGGCCAGATCACGGATCCGCTTGGGGTAGCGAGCGGGCTCGACGTCCTTCTTCATGGCCGCGATGCGGCCCTCGGCCCCCAGCACCTCATCCGCACGGTCCAGGTACTCCGGGCGCGGGATGCGGCGCCCCGCCTCGACCTTGCGGACCAGGTCCTCTCCGTACCCCAGGCGGGCCGCGAAGTCGGAGGCCCGCAGACCGGCGGTCTCTCTCCACACCTTCAACTGCCGGCCGACGGCCGCGACGACCGCCGCGCCCTGCTGGTCCTCCGGGTCGACCTCCCAGCCCGGCTCTTCCGTTCCGTCGCCGTCCACGCTCATGCGCACCCACTTCCGACGTGCCCGTGCCCGACATGCTCAACGCCCGGTACCCGCACGCGCCTCTCGGACAGACAGGACAGGTCCGGACAGCGTCCGGACAGCCGCAGTACGCAGGGGCGTCGCCTCTTCTCAGCGTAGACACACATCGCCACGCTGAGTGACGTGATTCCACAACTCCCTTACTCCGGAGCATCCGTGCACCCGTCGTGCGTCCTCCAGCTCTCCGCCACGCCTCGCGGCGCCCGCCTCGGGCGGCTGCTCGCGGTCGAGCAGCTCCGTGCCTGGGGCGTGCCGCTGGAGCGGCCCGAGCGCATCCTCGTCGAACTGCTCGCCAACGCCGTCACGCACGGCCGTGTCCCCGGCCGGGACTTCCGCCTCGCCCTCGCCGTCCACCCCACGGGCATCGTCCGCATCGAGGTGACGGACACCCGGTACGACCGCATGCCGGACCCGGCGGCCGGAGGCCGCGGGCTGGTGGTCGTCGAGGAACTGGCCGACTTCTGGGGCGTCGTGACCGGGCCGCCCCCGTGGAAGACGGTCTACGCCGAGGTGTCGCCGTACCGCCCACCGGCACCGGGAATCCACGACCCGGTGGGCCGCGGGACGGCCCTCCGTGAGACGGCAGCGCACGAGGCCAATAAAAGGCCCGATGAGAGCTAACCCACCTACCCACCCACCTCTTTGACCTGTCCCGACCCGCTGTCGCTCGCACGGGTGAACTGTGCCAACCGAGGCAATTCGGCGCCGGTTGCCGGGCATATGCTCGCGCCGAAACAACCGCAGACATGCGTCGGCCCCCGGCAGGACTAGCGATCCGCACCGGGGGCCTGACCCAACCAGGAAGTAGCACCTTCCCAATGGACTGGAAGCAGCCTAGCGCGCCCCCGCGCCCAGCGCCCGGGGTTCCCGCCGAGACCCCCCGATCAGGCGTAACGCACGTCAACGTGCGGCACGACAGCCACTTCACCGTGATCGGCAACCACCTCGCCCAACACCGCCGCCTGTCGCTCCTCGCGATCGGTCTGGCCGTGCACATCCAGTCCCTCCCCGCCGGGACACGCGTCGCCATCCGCACCCTCGCGGAACGCTTCCCCGACAGCGAGCACCGCATCGGCCGCGCCCTGCGCGAACTGGAGGCCCAGGGCTACCTGGCCCGGGTCTGCGAACGCCTCCCGTCGGGCCGCGTCGTCACCCGCACCATCTCGTACAACCGCCCCCACGGGACGCCCTCCAGCGTCCCCACCCGCACCGCGCCGTCCCGCCTCAGGCCGCGACTCGTGCCGTCCCCCGAGCCCCGGGAGGCGCCCCGGCCGCCACGACCACCGGCGCCTCCCGGGGCTCGGGGGACGGCACGAGTCGCGGCCTGAGGCGGGACGGCGCGGTGC
>NZ_RPSE01000018.1:0-42276 GCF_003949955.1 Streptomyces sp. WAC05292 | reverse complement strand
CCCCCGGTACCGACCCGCGCCCCGCCGCCCTGCGCGTCCTGCTGGCGTTGGGGGTCGTCTTCCTCATGCTGGCCACCACGGGCTGGACCGCCGTGCACCGGCCGGACGCCGGCACCTCGCTGCGGGCGGCGGGCCTCGCCGCCTGGTCCGCGACGCGCATCGGGGGCCGCGCCGTGCCGCCCGCCGACGCCCCCGTGCGGACCGTCGCCCGCTTCTTCGCGGGCCTCGACGCCGGCGCCCGCACCCACCTCGCGGACGCCCACCCCTTCGTCGTCGGCAACCTCGCCGGCGCCCCCGCGGAGCTGCGCTACCGCGCCAACGCGCAGGCGCTCCTCCTCGCCGAGCAGGTGGAGCTCGCCCGCAGCCGGGACGTCTCCCTCACCCCCGCCGACCGCACCGCGGCCGGCCGGCGCGCCCACCGCTTCGCCTCGCTGGCCGAGCCCGGTCGGCAGGTCCTCGCCTTCGACCCCACCGGCGGCGGCCGGGTCGCGGAGGTGTTCGGCGACCTCGACCGCGCCGAGCGGATCTCCGTCATCGTCCCCGGCGTCGACACCGACGCGGTCACCTTCGAGCGCACGCAGCGCCGCCTCACCTCCCCCGTGGGCATGGCCGAATCCCTGTACGCGGCCCAGCGCGCGGCCGCGCCCGCAACCCGGACCGCGGTCATCGCCTGGGCCGACTACACCGCGCCCGCAGGCGTCGGCGTGGACGCCGCGACCGGGCACATGGCCGTCGACGGCGCCGCGCGCCTGGAGGCCCTGGCCGCGGCGCTGCCCGGAGACGCGACGGTCGCGCTGTTCTGCCACAGCTACGGCTCCGTCGTCTGCGGGGTCGCCGCGCACGCACTGCCGGAGCGGGTGACGGACGTGGTCGCGGCGGGCAGCCCCGGCATGCGTGCCGGCTCGGTGGCCGAGCTGCGCACCTCGGCCCGGGTGTGGGCCATGCGGGACGCCGGGGACTGGATCGCCGACGTGCCGCACCTGGAGGTCGGCGGCCTGGGGCACGGCGCAGACCCGGTCTCCCCCGAGTTCGGCGCGCGGCTGCTGTCCTCGGCCGGGGCCCGCCTGCACACCGGCTATTTCGAGCCAGGTACGGACTCCCTGGACAACTTCGCCAAAATCGGAACCGGCGCGTTCGGTTCTGTTGCCTGCGCCACCGGCGGCGATGCCTGCCGCCGCGGAATTTCCGGGACAGACGCGGACTGACACGCGTAGAGCCTCGAAAATCGGGCCCTGCGCCGAGGGGGACGCGCAAGGTCCCCTCCCCTTACCATGTGCCGCATGGGTGACGTACTGGCCGGAAATCATGCCGTCTGGGAGTTCGACTCGGACTCGGTGCTCATCCGCTTCGCACGGGGGATGCGAACGCCGAGGCTCTGGCACGCCCTCGGGGCGCGGCGGATCCCCTTCGAGGCGCTCGCCGCGGTGGAACTCTCCGCCCGCGGGGGCGGCAGACGCGATGCGGTGGTGCTGCGCGCCATACCGAGGCCGGGCGCGGACCCCCTGGCGGAAGCCGCCGCGGGGCAGCTGCGCGAGGCGTGCGACCCGTACCGGCTGGTCGTGCCGGCGGACCGGGGCGCACAGGCGGCCGCGTTCGCCGAGGCGCTGCGCGAGCGGATCGGACCCGGCGGCGACGAGCCGGCCGGGCGGTTCCTGGTGCCCGTCGCGGAGCCGCCGATCCAGCTGAAGGCGTACGACGCCCGCGTCTCCTTCGACGGCCTGCGCGTCACCTTCCAGTGGTCGCGCACCGGCGCCACGGGCACCAAGTGGAAGGCCGGCGACCAGAGTTACGCGCTCTCCGAGCTGGCCGGCGTCGAATGGCGCTCCCCGGAGGGGCCCGGCGGGCACCTGCGGCTGCTGCGCCGCGACACCGACGGCGACCCCCGCCCGGACCACGACCTGGCCAGCGCCGTCTTCGGGACGGGCTACGGGGCGGTCCAGGATTCGCTGCCCTTCGCGGCGGCCGTCCTGGCCGCGCTCCGCTCGCGCACCCCGGTGGCGGCCGTCCCGGGCCCGAGGTCGCAGGAGCGCCTGCACCGACTCGGCGAGCTGCACAGCGCCGGCCTGCTGACGGACGCCGAGTACACGGCCCTGTGCGACCGCTTCACGGCGGCCGACGGCCGGCTCGCCACCGAGGCGTAGCCGCCCCCGCCCCTCGGCCCGCGCCGGAAGGCGCGGCGCCCCGTCGCGGACGCCCGCCCCCGCCTCCCGGCCCGCAACCCCGCGGCCGCGGCCGCGCGGTTACGCCTCGCGGGCGGCCGATGTGAAGGCCATGTTCGGGTAGCGGTCTCCCGCGACCCCGGCCGCGAGCGGCTCCAGCGCGGCCAGCTCCTGCTCCCCCAGCGTGATCCGGGTCGCCGCGGTGTTCTCGGCGAGCCGCTCCGGCTTGCGGGTGCCCGGGATCGGGACCACCGGCAGGCCGTGCACCTGCGCCCGCTGCTGCGCCCAGGCCAGCGCGATCTGCGCCGGTGTCGCCCCGTGCGCCCTCGCGATCTCCCGCACCGGCTCCAGGAGCGCCGCGTTGGCCTTGGCGTTGTCGCCGGTGAAGCGGGGCTGCTGGGAGCGGAAGTCGCCCTCGGACAGCTCCTCGGCGGAGGCGAACGTGCCGGTCAGGAAGCCGCGGCCGAGCGGCGAGTACGGCACGAAGGCCACCCCGAGCTCCGCAGCCGCGGGCACCGCGCTGCGCTCCACGTCGCGGCTGAACAGCGACCACTCCGACTGGACCGCCGCGATGGGGTGGACCGCGCAGGCCTCCCGCAGCTCCGCTCCCGTGACCTCGCTGAGGCCGAGGTGGCGCACCTTGCCCTCCTGGACCAGCTGCGCCATCTCGCCGACCGATTCGGCGAAGGGCACCGCCGGGTCGTAGCGGTGCATGTAGTAGAGGTCGATCACGTCGGTGCCGAGCCGGCGCAGGCTGTCCTCGACGGCCTGGCGGATGTAGGCGCGGTCGTTGCGGATGCCCCGGTGGCGCGGGTCGTCGCTGCGGACGAGCCCGAACTTGGTGGCGAGGGTGATCTCCTCGCGGTGGGCCGCCACGAACGGGGCGAGGAATTCCTCGTTCCGGCCGCGCCCGTAGGCGTCGGCGGTGTCGATCAGGGTGACCCCGGCGGCGAGGGCCGCCTCCAGCGTGGCGCGGGCCGCCGCCTCGTCCGTCTCCCCGTAGAACTCGCTCATGCCCATGCAGCCCAGGCCCTGGATGCCGACCAGGGGGCCGCCCTTGCCGAGTTCTACCTGCTCGATGGTGGTGCTCTGCGTCATTGCCGTGCGGCCTTCCCCGTGTAGAGATCGATCTTGAAGTCCAGTACGGCGAGCGCGTCGTTCAGTTCCGAGATCCGCGCCCGCACCTCGTTCCTCGTCCGCTCCAGCAGCTCACGCCGCTGGTCGACGGTGTGCTCCCCTTCGCGGACCAGCTCCGCGTACCTGACCATGTCGGCCACCGACATCCCGGTGGTGCGCAGCTTGCCCACGAAGGCCAGCCACTGCAGGTCGCTGTCGCTGAAGCGCCGCTGCCCCGAGTGGGAGCGGTCCACCTGCCGCATGAGGCCGATGCGCTCGTACCAGCGCAGCGTGTGCTGGGACAGACCGGTGCGCGCCTCGACCTCGCTGATCGTGTAGCGCGGCGGCATCTGCGTCTGCGTCTGCGTCAGGCTCATGGCGACCACGCTAGGACCCTTGAGTGCACTCCAAGCAAGTAGGCTCGGCGGCATGGAGAGCGTGGAGAGGCTGGAAAGCCTCCAGATCATCGAGAACTGGCCGGTTCCCACCGCCGCCGCCGCGGTGGTGCGCGCCGACGGCGGCCTGGCGGGCTCCCACGGGCCGGTCGACCACCGCTTCGCGCTGGCGTCCGTGACCAAGCCGCTCGCCGCGTACGCCGCGCTCGTCGCGTACGAGGAGGGGGCGGTCGAGCTGGACGAGCCGGCCGGCCCGGAGGGGTCGACGGTCCGTCACCTGCTCGCGCACACCAGCGGTCTCGCCTTCGACGAGCACCGCGTCATGGCCCCTCCGGGGACGCGCCGGCTGTATTCGAACGCCGGCTTCGAGGTCCTCGGCGACCACATCGCGAAGGCCACCGGCATCCCGTTCGCGGAGTACGTGCACCAGGCCGTCTTCGAGCCGCTCGGCATGGCGTCGACCACGCTGGAGGGCTCGCCCGCGAAGGACGGCGTCTCCACCGTGTCCGACCTGGTCCGCTTCGCCGCGGAGCTCCAGGCGCCGCGCCTGCTGGACGTGCGGACGGTCGCCGAGGCGACGACGGTCGTCCACCCGGGCCTCAAGGGCGTGCTCCCCGGGTACGGCCACCAGTCCCCCAACGACTTCGGGCTGGGCCTGGAGATCCGCGGGGAGAAGTCCCCGCACTGGACGGGCGCGGGCTCCTCGCCCCGTACGTTCGGCCACTTCGGGCAGGCGGGCACGTTCCTGTGGGTGGACCCGCAGGCGCGCGCGGCGTGCGTGGCGCTGACGGACCGCCCGTTCGGCCCGTGGGCGGTCGAGGCGTGGCCCCCGTTCACGGACGCCGTCCTCGCCGAGCTGTCGGGCCGTCCCGCCCGCTGACCCTCCGCTGCCGCCCATGCCGCCGCCGGTGCCGCTCAGCCGGCCGGCAGCTCCCAGATCAGCAGCTCGCCCGGGGATCCGGCGACGGCCTCCAGGCCCTCCTCGCCGGTGATCCGGGCCGCGTCGCCGGGCCCGAGCTCCACCCCGTCCAGGCGCAGGTCGCCGCGGACGACGTGCAGGTAGACGCGGGGCGCCGCGGGGACGGGGACGTGCTCCCCGGCGGCCGGCCGCCGCACGTGCAGGCGGGCGCCGGCCGCGGGGACCTCGTACGGGGTGCCGTCGGGGAGGCCGCGGACCAGCCGGTACGAGGGCTCTCCGCCGGGCTCCAGCGGCGCGAGCCAGGTCTGCACGAAGCACAGCGGAGCGGTGCCGTCGTTGCGTTCGACGTGCCGGGCGCCCGAGCCTGCGCCGAAGTGCTGGACGTCGCCGGGCCGCACCTCGGTGGCCTCGCCGGTGCTGCCCTTGTGGGTCAGCTCGCCCTCGACGACCCAGGTGACGATCTCCGTGTGGCTGTGGGGGTGCTCCTCGAAGCCGGCGCCGGGCGCGAGGTGCTCCTCGTTGCAGGCCAGGACGGGCCCGAAGCGGAGGTTGTCCGGGTCGTAGAACCGGTCGAAGGAGAAGGCGTGCCGGGTCGTGATCCCGCTCTCCGGGTCGCCGCCCGGGTACCGGTCGGTGCCGCGGCGTACATCAATCATGGACCCACCGTAGACCCTGGGCGTGAGGCCGCTCTCGGCGCAGGCGCCCCGATAAGGCACTCTTGTCCCCGTGCCCCATCCCGAACGTGAGCATTCCCCCGCGCATCCCGCTCCCGCCCATCCGCACCACGCGACGCTGCGGCGGCTGGAGAAGTCCTCCGGCCGGCTCGCCGCCAACGCGATCGCCCGGATGGACGAGACCCTGCCGTGGTACCGGGCGATGCCCCCGGAGAACCGGTCCTGGATCGGCCTGGTCGCCCAGGCCGGCATCGCCGCGTTCACGGAGTGGTTCCGGCACCCCGAAACCCCGCAGGCGATCTCGACCGACGTGTTCGGGACGGCGCCGCGGGAGCTGACCCGCGCCATCACGCTGCGCCAGACGGTGGAGATGGTCCGTACGACGATCGAGGTGATGGAGGCCGCGATCGAGGAGGTCGCGGCGCCGGGCGACGAGTCGATCCTGCGGGAGGCGCTGCTCGTCTACGCGCGGGAGATCGCCTTCGCGACGGCCCAGGTGTACGCGCAGGCCGCCGAGGCGCGCGGGGCGTGGGACGCCCGCCTGGAGTCGCTCGTGGTCAACGCGGTGCTGTCGGGCGAGGCGGACGAGGGCGCGCTGTCGCGGGCGGCTGCGCTCGGCTGGAACTCGCCGGAGCACGTGTGCGTGGTGCTCGGCACGGCGCCCGACGGGGACAGCGAGCTGACGGTGGAGGCGATCCGGCGGGCGGCCCGCCACCACAAGCTGCAGGTGCTGACCGGGGTGCTCGGCGACCGCCTCGTCGTCATCGCGGGCGGCAGCGACAATCCGCTCCAGGTCGCGAAGTCGCTGATCGGGCCGTTCGCGGCGGGCCCGGTGGTGGCCGGCCCGGTGGTGCCGGACCTGCTGAACGCGACGAAGTCCGCGCAGGCCGCGGCGGCCGGACTGAAGGCGTGCACGGCGTGGCAGGACGCGCCGCGGCCGGTGCTGGCGGACGATCTGCTGCCGGAGCGCGCGATCGCCTCGGATCCGTCGGCGCGCGAACAGCTGGTGGAGGAGATCTACAGACCGCTGGAGGAGGCGGGGTCGGCGCTCCTGGAGACGCTGAGCGTGTACCTGGAGCAGGCGAGCAGTCTGGAGGGGGCGGCGCGGATGCTGTTCGTGCACCCCAACACGGTGCGCTACCGGCTGCGACGTGTGACCGACGTCACCGGCTGGTCACCCTCCGATGTCCGCTCGGCGTTCACCCTGCGGATCGCGCTGATCCTCGGGCGCTTGGCCGACGGGGATCAGCAGCCCTAGGCTTTTGTCGGACATCAACAATTACCCTGACGGTTCTTGGTCCCTGTCCCCACGGGCGGCGGGGACCACCCACAAGAGAGAGTGTGAGGGTGCTCGTACTCGTCGCTCCCGGCCAAGGCGCACAGACGCCCGGCTTCCTGACTCCCTGGCTCGAACTGCCCGGCGCCGCCGACCGCGTCGCCGCGTGGTCGGACGCCATCGGGCTCGACCTCGCCCACTACGGCACGAAGGCCGACGCGGACGAGATCCGCGACACCGCCGTGGCGCAGCCGCTGCTGGTGGCCGCCGGCCTGCTGTCCGCTTCCGCGCTGGGCTCCCGTTCGGCGTTCGGCGCCGTCGCGGGCCACAGCGTCGGTGAGATCACGGCCGCCGCGTACGCGGGCGTGCTGTCGGACGCGGACGCCCTGGCGTTCGTACGGACCCGCGGCCTGGCCATGGCCGAGGCGGCCGCGGTCGCCCCGACGGGCATGGCCGCCGTGCTCGGCGGGGACCGCGACACCGTCGTCGCGCACCTGGAGAAGCTCGGCCTGACGCCCGCGAACATCAACGGCGCGGGCCAGATCGTGGCCGCCGGCACCGAGGCCCAGATCGAGGCCCTGGCCGCCGACAAGCCCGAGGGCTCGACGCGGGTCGTCCCCCTGAAGGTCGCGGGCGCCTTCCACACGCACCACATGGCCCCCGCGGTCGCGACGCTGGAGGAGGCCGCGAAGGCCCTCACCCCGGCCGACCCGGAGCTGAAGTACGTCTCGAACAAGGACGGCCTCACCGTCGCCACGGGCGCCGACGTCGTCGCCCGCCTGGTCGGCCAGGTCGCGAACCCGGTCCGCTGGGACCTGTGCATGGAGGCGTTCGCCGAGCTGGGCGTCACGGGGATCATCGAGCTGTGCCCCGGCGGCACCCTGACGGGTCTGGCCAAGCGTGCGCTCAAGGGTGTGCCCACGGTGGCCCTGAAGACGCCGGACGACCTCGCCAAGGCCGCCGAGCTCGTCGCCGCGCACGGGGCCTGAGAGAAGGAGCCCACACAGCATGTCGAAGATCAAGCCTGCCAAGGGCTCCCCGTACGCCCGCATCCTCGGCGTCGGCGGCTACCGTCCGAGCCGGGTCGTGTCCAACGACGTCATCCTGGAGAAGATCGACTCCTCGGACGAGTGGATCCGCTCCCGCTCGGGCATCGCGACCCGGCACTGGGCCTCGCCCGAGGAGACGGTCGCCGCGATGTCGGTGGAGGCCGCCGGCAAGGCGCTCGCCGACGCCGGCGTGACGCCCGAGCAGATCGGCGCCGTGATCGTCTCGACGGTCTCGCACTTCCGGCAGACCCCCGCCATCGCGACGGAGATCGCGCACCGGGTCGGCGCGGTCAGGCCGGCCGCGTTCGACATCTCCGCGGGCTGCGCCGGGTTCGGCTACGGCCTGACCCTGGCCAAGGGCCTCGTCGTCGAGGGGTCGGCCGAGTACGTGCTGGTCATCGGTGTCGAGCGGCTCTCGGACCTGACCGACCTGGAGGACCGGGCGACGGCCTTCCTGTTCGGCGACGGCGCCGGTGCCGTGGTCGTCGGCCCCTCGGACGTTCCGGCCATAGGGCCCACGGTGTGGGGTTCCGAAGGCGACAAGTCCGAGACGATCAAGCAGACCGTGCCGTGGGACGAGTACCTCGGCAAGGACGCCGGCGAGAAGTTCCCCGCCATCACGCAGGAGGGCCAGGCGGTGTTCCGCTGGGCCGTCTTCGAGATGGCCAAGGTGGCCCAGCAGGCGCTCGACGCCGCCGGGATCACCGCGGATGACCTGGACGTCTTCATCCCGCACCAGGCGAACATGCGGATCATCGACTCGATGGTGAAGACCCTCAAGCTGCCGGAGCACGTCACGGTCGCCCGTGACGTGGAGACCACCGGCAACACGTCGGCCGCCTCGATCCCGCTCGCGATGGAGCGGCTCCTGGCGACCGGCGCGGCGAAGAGCGGTGACACCGCGCTCGTCATCGGCTTCGGGGCGGGTCTCGTGTACGCCGCCACGGTCGTTACCCTCCCCTAGGGCCCGGGACACCCTCCCGCCCCGTTTCACCCAGTAGCTAGAGAAGGAGCGCCACATGGCCGCCACGCAGGAAGAGATCGTCGAGGGTCTCGCGGAGATCGTGAACGAGATCGCCGGCATCCCGGTCGAGGACGTCGAGATCGACAAGTCCTTCACCGACGACCTGGACGTCGACTCGCTCTCCATGGTCGAGGTCGTCGTCGCCGCCGAAGAGCGCTTCGACGTCAAGATCCCGGACGAGGACGTCAAGAACCTGAAGACGGTCGGCGACGCCGCCGACTACATCCTGAAGCACCAGGGCTGAGCCCGGACGAGCGTTTGTCGCCACCCGGCGGTGGCGCCGTGACATTCAGCACCCTCTGAGACGTGGAGAAAGAATTCCTGTGAGCCCGACCAATCGCACCGTGGTCGTCACCGGTATCGGCGCAACCACTCCGCTGGGTGGCGACAGCGCTTCGACGTGGGAAGGCATGCTCGCCGGCCGTTCCGGCGTGAAGCCCCTGGAGGGCGAGCGCTTCGCCGACCTCCCGGTCCGCATCGCCGCCCCGGTCGCCGTGGACCCGAGCGAGGTCCTGCCGCGGCCGCTGGCCCGCAAGCTGGACCGCTCGGCCCAGTTCGCCGTCATCGCCGCCCGCGAGGCGTGGGCCGACGCCGGCTACACGGCCCCGGCGGGTGAGGACGGCTCCGTCGCCCCGGACCGCCTGGGCGCCGTGATCGCCTCCGGCATCGGCGGCGTCACCACCCTGCTCGACCAGTACGACGTCCTGAAGGACAAGGGTGTGCGCCGGGTCTCCCCGCACACCGTTCCCATGCTCATGCCGAACGGCCCGTCGGCCAACGTCGGCCTGGAGGTCAACGCCCAGGCTGGCGTGCACACCCCGGTCAGCGCCTGTGCCTCCGGCGCCGAGGCCATCGGCTACGCCGTCGAGATGATCCGCAGCGGCCGCGCCGACGTGGTCGTCGCCGGCGGCACCGAGGCGGCGATCCACCCGCTGCCGATCGCCGCGTTCGCCAACATGATGGCGATGTCGAAGAACAACGAGAACCCGGAGCAGGCCTCCCGTCCGTACGACAAGGCCCGCGACGGCTTCGTGCTGGGCGAGGGCGCGGGTGTCGTCATCCTGGAGTCCGCCGAGCACGCCGCCTCGCGCGGCGCCCGCGTCTACTGCGAGGTGCTCGGCCAGGGCCTGTCCGCGGACAGCCATCACATCGCGCAGCCCGAGCCGACCGGCCGCGGTGTCGCCGCCGCCGTGCAGAACCTGCTCGACAACACGGGCCTGGACCCGGCCGAGCTGGTCCACGTCAACGCCCACGCCACGTCGACCCCGCAGGGTGACACGGCGGAGATCAAGGCCCTGCGCAAGGTCCTCGGCGACGACCTCGACCACATCGCGGTCTCCGCGACCAAGTCGATGACGGGCCACCTGCTGGGCGGCGCCGGCGGCATCGAGACGGTCGCGACCGTGCTGGCGCTGTACCACCGGATCGCCCCGCCGACGATCAACCTCGACGACCTGGACGAGGACATCGACGCGGACATCGTCCGCGGCGAGCCGCGCAAGCTGCCGGTCGACGGCCCGATCGCCGCGATCAACAACTCGTTCGGCTTCGGCGGCCACAACGTGACGCTGGCGTTCCGCAGCGTCTGATCCCGCAGCACCCGGAAAGGGGCCCTGCCCGGCGCGTGCCGGGCAGGGCCCCTTCTCGTACGGGCGGCCTCAGACGACCTGGTGGAGCCAGCGCACGGGTGCGCCCTCGCCGGCGTAGCGGAAGGGCTCCAACTCGTCGTCCCAGGGCTTGCCGAGCAGTGCGGCGACCTCCGCCTCCAGGTCGCTCTCGCCGCGCGCGGAGCGGGCCAGGGCGGCGCGCAGCCGGTCCTCGGGGACGAGGATGTCGCCGTGCAGGCCGGTGACGGCGTGGAAGATGCCGAGGTCGGGGGTGGAGCTGTAGCGCTCGCCCTCGGCGGTGGCGCAGGGCTCGGCCGTGACCTCGAAGCGGAGCAGGTGCCAGCCGCGCAGGGCGGAGGCGAGTCTGGAGGCCGTCCCCGGCTCGGCCACGAAGGAGAACTCGGCTCTCCATGTGCCCGGTGAGGCGGGCTGCCGGATCCAGTCGAGGTTCACCCGCACTCCGAGCACGCCCCCCACGGCCCATTCCACGTGCGGGCAGAGCGCGCGCGGCGCGGAATGCACGTACAGAACTCCACGTGTCGTCACCGGGACCTCCAGGGTGGGACGAGGTCGGGAATAAACTCCTGAAAACGGACAGAACGTGACGCGATGTAATTTAGCGGACATCAACCGACATTGCGCTGCGGGACCTGCGGCCGAAACGCCACGGGGGAAAAGCTACCGTGCGGCGGGGGCCGCGGTGTGACGTACGGTCGGTCCGTAACCGCCCCGTACACAGCTTTCACTCAGCAGGACGCCCCCGCGACGGCGGGCGGCGAGGAGGAGGGACCCGCCCGATGCGCACCACCGCCCACCGCAGCCGGGCGTGCCGCACCCTCGCCCGTACGGCCGCCGCCGCGGCGCTCGCGGCGGTGCTGACCGGGTGTCAGGCGTCGGACGGCGGCAAGGCGGGCGAGCGCGGGGCGCAGGCGGAGGCCCGCCCGCGCTGGAACACCGCCCCCGCGTCGGTCGCGGCCGCCGGCGACTCCATCACCCGCGGCTTCGACGCGTGTTCGGTCCTCGCGGACTGCCCCGAGGCCTCCTGGGCCACCGGCGGCGACCCGGCCGTCCGCTCGCTGGCCGCGCGGCTGCTCGGCGAGGGGGCGCTGGCGACGCGCAGTTGGAACCACGCCGCCACCGGCTCCCGGATGTCGGACCTGGCGGGCCAGCTCTCCGCGGCCGCCGAGAACAAGCCCGACCTGGTCACGGTCATGATCGGCTCGAACGACGCCTGCCGGGCGACGGCCGCGTCGATGACGCCCACGGCCGAATTCCGCGAGGGCTTCGAGAAGGCCCTCGCCGCGCTGCGGGCCGGCTCGCCCGCCTCGCAGGTGTACGTCTCCAGCATCCCGGACCTCCAGCGGCTGTGGCAGCAGGGCAAGGACCTCCCCGTGGTCCGGCAGGTGTGGCGGCTGGGGATCTGCCAGTCGATGCTCGCGGACCCGCTGTCCTCGGCGGCGGAGGCGACCGCCCGGCGGGAGCAGGTCCGGGCGCGGGTCGTCGAGTACAACGACGTGCTCCGCGAGGTGTGCGGAAAGGATCCTCTGTGCCGCTACGACGGCGGGGCGGTCTTCCGGTACCCCTTCGAGGCCGGGCAGTTGAGCCGATGGGACTGGTTCCACCCGGGCAAGGCGGGCCAGGCGCGGCTCGCCGAGCTCGCCCACGGACAGGTGACGTCGGCCGAGCCCCCGCGCTGACGGCGGGCGGCGGGCAGCGGGCGGCGGGCGGCGGTATCCGGCCGCCGTGCCGTGCGGCGACCGCCTGCGGGGTCAGGGCCGGCCCAGAAGCGGGTCGTGGACGGTGCACGGCGGGCGGCGGAAGGCCGGCGGCACCCGGTAGACGGTCCGGTCGCGCAGCCGCCCGGTCCACGGGTCCTGCTCCGAGGGGCGTCTGACGAGGAGGTGGCGGCTGCTCCCCGCCGCCAGGTGCGTGCGGTACTCGCCGAGCAGCGGGTCCCCGGCGCCGAGGAAGTCCCGTATCTGCTCCTCGACCAGGCAGAACGGGCACTCCGGGCCGGGCAGGAGGCGGAACTGGCGCCCCTCGGGCCGGGAGTCGTCCGCGAAGGCGGTCAGCGCCACCGCCCCGGTGAAGAGCACGCACACCCCCATCACCTGCGGCCCGGAGGCCTCCGCGACCCGGCGCACCAGCTCCCGGAACTCGGGCGGGCCGACGACCCGGAGCCGGGCCACGGCATCTCGCGCCGCCCCGACCAGGTGGTACACCGCGGCGGCGAGGGACACGACCGCGACCACGGGGACGCCCCACGGCGGCCCGGCCACGGCGACGACCCACAGCAGGCACGCGTTCAGGACGGCCAGGACGAGCACGGCCACCCGCAGCCCGACGCCGCTGCTGCGCACCACGCGGTAGGACACCGCCAGGAAGGCCCCGGTCAGCACCGGGTGGATCCAGTCGGGCATCGGCCGGCCTCCGTCAACTCCGAAGCGTGCACGGACCGTTACAGCATCGCGGCGCCGCGCCCGCGCGTCGACCCCCCGGTGCGGTGTGCGCCGGGACCCGGTCTCGGGGCGCCGGGCGCGCTCCGGCATGCTGGCGCCCATGAAGATCGCCGCAGCGCAGTTGGCCTGCGTCCCCGCCGACATCGCCGCGAACACGGCCCGCGCGGCGGCCCTCGCGCAGCGGGCCCGGGAGGCGGGCGCCGAACTCGTCGTGTTCCCCGAGCTCGCCCTCACCGGCTATGAGACGGAGGCCCTGGCGGCCGATCCCGCCCTGTGGCTGGCCGGCCCGGACGACGCCCGCCTCGACGCCCTGCGCGCCACCGGCACGGCCGTCGCGGTCAACGCCGCCGTGCGCACGGACGGCCCGCTGCCCGCCATCGCGACCCTGGTCTACGGCGCGGACGGCGCGCACGCGGCGGCGTACGCGAAGCAGCACCTGTACGGGCACGAGCGGGCCGTCTTCGCGGCGGGCCGGCAGGACGGGCGCGTCGAGCTCGGCGGGATCCGCTTCTCCCTCGGCATCTGCTTCGACAACCACTTCCCGGAGCTCACCGAGCGCGCGGCGGCCGCCGGCTGCCGCGTGCACCTGGCCTCGTCCCTGTACGGCACCGGGGACGGCGCCGCCGAGCGGGCGGCGATCCACCCGCGCATCGCCGAGGAGCACGGGCTGTACGTCGTCCTCGCCAACCACGTGGGCCCGGCCGGCCCGTGGACCGGCTGCGGGCGGGCCGCGGTGTGGGCGCCCGGCGGCGCACTGCTGGCCGAGGCGGACGACGGCACGCCCTCCTTCGCCTTGGCCGACGTGCCCGCCTGACGGCGGGCGCGGGCACTCAGCCCGCGACCGGGACCCGCTCGCGCTGCCCGGACCGCGGCACGCCGCCCTGCTCCGGGATGCGGCCGCGAGCCGCCGGCTCGGGGTCGCGTACGAGGGCGAGCAGCACGATCGCGAACGCCGCGGCCGTGTGCACGCCGACCCACAGCACCCAGCCGCCGGGCGGCGCCCAGTGCGCGGCGTACGGGATCCACGGCCCGGCGGTGCCGACGGCGAAGCGCCGCAGCGTCCAGAAGAACGCGGCCGCGTCGGCGACGGCCAGGGCCGCGACGGCGAAGCCGGTCAGCCGGCGCCAGGGGAGCCCGCCCTCGGGGGCCCGGCGAGCGGCGATGACCACGGCCATCAGCGGCAGGCCCACGGCGAAGGGCAGCAGGTAGCGGCCCTGCCAGATCATGCCGAGCTTCTCGGCCTGCGAGGCCTGGCCGAGGACCGGTACGACGACGACCGCCGCCAGCATGCCGAGCAGGGCGAGGACCTCCAGGGGGCGCCCGTACAGCAGGCCGAGGGCGGTCAGCACGGCGAGGACGCCGAGCCAGGCCAGCCAGGTGAAGGCCGGGGCGGGGGTGTCCAGCCAGCCGAAGTAGCCGAGCATCTGGTGGACGTAGTCCATGGTGTTGCCGAGGGTCTGCCGGACCGCTTCCTTCCACGTCAGCGACTCCGGCACGGAGATCACCGAGTGGTCGGGGTGGGCGGCCGCCCACAGCATCGCGCCGGCCGTGGACGCGCCGAGCAGCGCCGACCACAGCCACGTCGCCTTGCGGCGCAGCAGCGAGCGCAGCACGCCGCGCTCCTGGAGGAAGAGCGCGAAGAACACCGCTCCGGCGAACCAGATCAGGCCGAGCGGGCGGATGTTGACGAGGACGGCCCCGCCGATGCCGATCCGGGCCAGGCGCCGGTTCAGCAGGTGCGGATCGGGGGAGGCCATGACGGCCAGGAGGGCCGTCCACACCAGCATGCCGGCGGCGATCTCGCCGCCGCTGGGGTTGACCATGCCCGTCATGTACAGCGACATCGGGGTGGCCGCGGCGAACACGCCGAGCAGGACCGCGCCGCGGCGGCGGCGCCACTCGGCGGCCGTCACGACGGCGCTCGCGAGCAGGGCGGAGCACAGCGCCGCCGACAGCAGCCGCATCAGGTACAGCCCGGCCTTGCCGTCGGCGAACAGGCTCGGCCAGCCCGTCGCCAGGTAGTAGGCGGGGTGGTAGCGGCCTGCCGCGGTCGTGGCCTGGGCGGTCTGCCCCGTGCCCTTGAGCGGCGGGGCGCAGGAGGCGGGCTTCTCCTGGTCCCACGAGTAGCACTCGTGCTGCGTGGGCAGCTGCCGGTACCAGTCGGGGAGGCGGACGGCCGTCTCGGAGAA
Organism: Streptomyces sp. WAC05292; assembly: GCF_003949955.1. Taxonomy (NCBI): domain Bacteria; kingdom Bacillati; phylum Actinomycetota; class Actinomycetes; order Kitasatosporales; family Streptomycetaceae; genus Streptomyces; species Streptomyces sp. WAC05292. The sequence goes on along the minus strand of NZ_RPSE01000018.1, from coordinate 27,409 downwards.
CTTGCCCTCGATGCCGCCGACGACGTGCGGGACCATCACCTCGGGGCCGTTGATCTGGCCCCGGGCGACGGCCGCCGCGCGGATGAGGTGCGCGTGCTCGTCGGGCGAGCCGCCGAGCGGGGTGGCCGCCGACCAGGAGGCGGCGAGCGTGAAGAACAGCGCGAAGGAGACGGCCCAGAGCCGCTTGGGGCTCCGGGCCGCACGGTCGGCCAGCCGCGTCAGTGCGGAGATCATCGCTTCCCTCGGGTCATCGGACGTAGCTCAGCCAGGTCTGGTCGCCGTCCTCGGAGCACTCGCCCTTCGGGGCGAACCGGGGGCACTTCCCGTCCTGCTGCCGGATCGTGTGCGACACGTACGGCAGGATCCGGTAGGTGCCGTCCTGGGCGGGCATGTAGCGGTCGGCCATCGACGAGGAGACCGTGCCGAGCAGCAGCAGGAGCGCGCACAGGGTGCCGATGACGGCGCCCTCTCGGCCGGGGAGCCCGGCGGCGGGCCGCGGGGCGGAGGCGGCGGCCGGGTCGGCTCCGCCGGCGCCGGCGGGGCGCCGGTCGGCGAGCCGCAGCGACACCAGGTGGGCCACCAGGGCGCACAGGATCAGACCGCAGTAGAGCAGCTGGTTGTTGGTGCGCGTGTACAGCTGGACGGTCTGCGTCTCGTACATGTGCGAGGCGATGTACATGCGCATCACCCACGCGCTGAGGAACATGGCGGCGATGGTCACGACCATCGGCTTGCGCAGGCCCAGCCAGATCGCCGCGCCCAGGCAGACGAAGGTCACCAGCGCGAACAGCCCGACGCCGCCGTACTCGCCGGGCGGCGGCCAGTCGCCGACCTTGCCGGGCATGTCGGTGCGCCACATCAGGTAGTAGGCCGGGTCGGTGAAGTTGTCGAACCGGAAGTTGTAGTCCTTGGTGGTCTGCCCCTCGGTCAGCATGACAGCCAGGTAGCGCCCGGCCACCACCAGGAAGGCGCCCAGTGCGGCGCCCATGAACGCGGCGCCCTTGAGGCGGCCGGTCTTCCACGGGAAGTACAGCAGCGCGGCGAAGAACACGCCGCCCGCGCTCCACAGGAACCAGCCCGAGTACGTGAGGAAGAGGACGCCCAGCAGCGCGCCGAAGCCGGCGCCCTTCAGCAGCAGCGGCCGCCAGCCCTCGGTGCCGCTGCGGCGCAGCGAGACGACCATGGCGACGAGGACGGGCACGAGCAGCACGAGCACGGTCTGGCTGTACGGCTTGTACGCGTCGATCAGCGCGAACGCGGGGACGACGCCGAAGGCGAGCGCCCTGACCGGGCTCAGCAGGAGGCGCCACGCCAGGTAGACGAGGGGGCCGAACGCGGCCGCGCCGAGGATCTGGAGGTCCTTGAAGGCGTAGGCGGTGTTTCCGCCGTGGAACCACTCGGCGTAGTAGCCGAGCGTGTACAGCGGCAGCGGCGGGTAGACCGGCGAGCCGGACGGGCGCCCGTTCGCGACGGCGTGGGCCCATTCGACGATGCGGCCGCTGTCGCCGTTGAGGCCGAACATCGGCCACGGCGTGCCGAGGAGGGACACGACGGCGCCGGCCGCGACGAAGCCGCCGGCGAGGCCGGCGATCCCGGCGGAGGCCAGCCGGGCGGCCAGGTCGAAGTGGCGGCCGCGGCGCAGCCGCATCGCGAGGACGACGGCGGCGACGAGGACCAGGCCGAGCAGCGCGAACCGCAGCTGCAGCGCGGCCAGGCCGCTGACCTGGGCGATCCTGTTCAGCGGGTCGAGCTTGAAGCCGCGGGCGAGCAGGGGGAGCACGAGGGCCGCGGCGAAGGCGACGGCCGCTTCCAGCAGCAGGAGCGCGCCGCGGGAGCGGAGGCCGCGCCGCGGCGCCGGAGCGGACGCGGCGGCGGTCGGGGCAGCGGGCGCGGCGGACGGCACGGGCGGGTGATCCGGGCGCACGGACGCCGGTCCCTCGGTACTGACTGTCACTGACGGTGTCCCTACTGCTCGGTCGGTGCGCGGCCGTGAGCGGCCCGGCGGCCGGCCGTCGTTGCCGGGCGAGCCACTGCCCGGCTCCGGGCCCTGTGTCCGGTGCTCCGGGCTCGGGCGGCGGACCGGGGACGGCAGGGGACAGCCTCGGCTTGTGCTGCCGTGCATCTTATCGGTCCGCCCCGGAGGGTCGCGGGCACCTCGGGGGCGGCCGTACGGGCGGGCCGTACGGGCGGCAGCGGGCGGGAGCCTGCGGTGGCGGTACGGGCGGCGGTCGGCGGCGGGCGGCTGGGTCAGGCGCCGGCTGCGAGCAGGGTCAGCAGCGCCCAGCCGGGTCAGGCGCCGCCGGCTGCGAGCAGGATCAGCAGCACCCAGCCGCCCATGGCGAGCCACCCGAGGACGAGCCCGACGGTCGCCATCCCGGCGCCCTCCTCGCCCCGCGCCCGGACCTGCGCCTTCGCGATGTGGCCGGTGATCACGGCCCCGGGTGCGGAGACCCCGAAGGTCGGCAGGCTCATCACCCCCATGACGAGTGACGCGATGGCCAGCCCGTTGACCCGCCGCTGCGGCGGCGGCATCACCAGCGGTGCGGGGTGCGGGGCGAAGGCGGGCGGCACCGCGGCCGGCAGGGCGCCGAACGGCCCCTGCATGGGCCCGGCGGGGAGGTCCGCGACCAGGCGGGCCAGCTCCCCGTACGTCTGGGCCCGGGCGGCGGCGTCGAAGCGCTGCCCGTACTCCTCGTGGGAGAGGCGGCCCTCGGCGAAGGCGGCCTTCAGCACGTCCACGGTGCGGTCGCGGTCGGTGTGGGAGGCCCGCATCGCCGACGCGGGGAAGGGCTCCGCCGCCGGGACGGGGGCGGGCGCCGGCTGCCAGGCCGCGGGCGGGCCGTACTTCTGCGGGTGCGCCGGGTACTGCTGCCCCCACGGCTGCTGCTGGGCCATTCGGCCACCTCCGAGACCACCTGCTGTGCGCGCCGTGCGGCGCGCGTCGCTCCAGAATGGAGGACGATCGGGCCGCGGCAAAGGTTGCCGCCCCTCCCGCGGCGCCCGCCCCGTGTGATGGGGTGTCGCGCATGACCGACTTCGAGACGATCACGGTTCCGGCCCGGCTGTGCGGCTACCCGGGGGTGGCCTTCGGCGGATACGTCGCCGGGGTGCTGGCCTCGCGGGCCGCCGCGAAGACCGTACGGGTGGACTTCCGCAGGCCCGTGCCCACCGACTCCCCCGTGCGGCTGGCCCCCACCGCGGCGGGCGGCGCCGAGCTGACCGGGGGTGACGCGCTGCTGGCCGCGGCGACCCCCGCCGAGCCGGCGGTCGAGGCGCCGCCGGCCCCGCCGTGGGAGCAGGCGTCGGCGGCCGCTGACGCCTACCGGGCGGCCCCGCCGGACGGCATGGTCGACTGCTTCGGCTGCGGCCTGCACCGCACCCCGGACACAGGGCTCCGCCTCCACTGCGGCCGGATCCCCGGCACCGGCCTCGTGGCCGCGGCCTGGACGCCGGGGCCGGGGGTCGGCGACGCCGAGGGGATGCTGCCGCCGGAGCTGGTGTGGGGCGCCCTGGACTGCCCCGGCAACGCCGCGGGCCGCCTCCTGGACGACCGCCGCGCCGGCGCGGTCACGGCCTCCCTGACCGCACAACTGCTGCGCCCGGTCCCGATCGGCTCGCAGCTGGTCTCGTACGCCTGGCTGCTGGGCAGCGAGGGCCGCAAGTACCGCGTGGGCACGGCCCTGGCCACCGCTGACGGCGACCTCTGCGCCCTGGCCGAGGCCCTCTGGGTGGAACCGCGCGCTTAGGAGTGGTGAGCCGCGCGCCTAGGAGTTTCGTCCGTCCGCCCCCGTTCCCGGCCCTGTGGGCAGGGCGCCGGGGCGGTCAGGCGGTGGCGGCGCCGGCGGCGGGCAGGAGGTTCAGGGCGCCCCATTCGCCCAGGGGCTCCAGGGCGGCGTTCAGCAGGCGGCCCCGCGGGGTCAGGGAGTACTCCACCCTCGGCGGGACCTCGTCGTAGGCCTGCCGGTGGACGAGGCCGTCGGCCTCCAGCTCGCGCAGCTGCGCCGCGAGGACCTTCTCCGACACCCCGGGGACCAGCCGCCGCAGCTCGCCGAAGCGGCGCGGCCGCTGCTCCAGCTCCCACAGCAGCGACACCTTCCACTTCCCGTCGATCACGGACATCGCCGCGGCGATGCCGCAGTGGTCCGCGCCCGGCCTGCGCCCGCCCGCCATCGCACTCCCCTCCCACCTGTTCGCTCACCTCAGGGTAACCACCCACCTCGAAGTGCGTACTTGAGCGTCCGTCAGTTCGCGCCGAGGCTGGTCGCCATGACCGCAACGACTTCCGCACAGCGCCCCCTCACCCTCCTCGGCCTCGGCGACATGGGCACCGCCCTGGCCCGCACCTGGCTGGCCGCCGGCCACCCCCTGACCGTCTGGAACCGCACCGCCGCCAAGGCGGAGGCCCTCGCCGCCGAGGGCGCCGCCGTCGCCTCGTCCGCCGCTGAGGCCGTCGCGGCGAACGGCCTCGTCGTGGTGTGCCTCCTCGACGACGCCAGCGTCGGCGCGGCCCTCGACGGCGTCGACCTGGCCGGCAAGGACGTCGTCAACCTCACCACCGGCCGGCCCTCCGAGGGCCGGGCCCGGGCGGCGTGGGCGGCCGAGCGCGGAGCCCGCTTCGTCGACGCCGGCATCATGGCGACCCCGGTGATGATCGGGAACCCGGGGGCGTACGTCCTCTACAGCGGCTCGCGCGCGCTGATCGACGCGCACCGGTCGACGCTGGAGGTCCCGGCCGCCGTCCGCTACGTCGGTGAGGACCCCGGGCACGCCGCCCTGTACGACGTGGCCCTGCTCAGCGCCATGTACGGAATGTTCGGCGGCATCTCGCACGCCTTCGCGCTGATCGAGGGCGAGGACATCGCCCCGAAGGAGCTGGCCCCGCTGCTGTCGGAGTGGCTGGGCGCGATGGGCTTCTTCGTCGGCAACGCCGCCGAGCGCCTGGCCTCGCGGGACTTCACCACCGGGGTGGTCTCGAACCTCGCGATGCAGGTCGCCGCGACCGGGACGCTGCTGCGGACCGCCGAGGAGCAGGGGGTCAGCACGGAGCTGATCCTGCCGTACGTGGAGCTGATGCGCCGCCGCCTCGCCGCCGGCGGGGGCGCGCACGCCGGCGAGGACACGGCGGGCGCGATCACCCTGCTGAAGCGGTAGGGGCTACTGCCGGTACGGGTTGTGCGGGGCGGGCGGCTCCTGCCGGTACGGGTTGTGCGGGGCGGGCGGCTCCTGCCGGTACGGGTTGGCCTGCGGCGCGGGGGCCGGGGCCTGCCCGTACGGGTTCCCCTGCGGCGCGGCCGGCTGCTGCGGGTACGGCTGCGCGTACGGGTTCGGGGCCTGCGGCGCCGGCTGCCCGGCGGGAGCTCCGCCCGCGGCGTCCCCGGCGGACTCCGCGCCCTCGGCGTCCTCGCCCCGCAGCTCGCGTGCCATCAGCGTGGCCCCGGCCACCGCGCCCGGCATCAGGAACACGGCCACCACCGGCACCAGGAAGAGCAGCACCAGCGGGACGCCGAAGCCGAGGGCCATGGCGCGCCGGCCGCGGAGCAGCGCGAGCCGCTCCTTGAACTCGACGCGGCGCCGCTGGAGGGCGACCGCGGTGAGCTCCTCGGCGAGGAAGAAGCCGGACACGCAGAAGCCGATCACCGGGACGACGGTCTGCCCGATCACGGGGATGAAGCCGAGGGCGAAGAGCAGGATCCCGAAGAGCGCGACGCGCAGGAGCACCTTCACGCTGTCCCGGGCGGAGATCCACAGCTCGCGCGCGAGCGGCAGCCCGGATTCGGGGGCGTCGCCGTCGATGCTGCGGTCGACCTCTTCCGAGAGGGACTCGTAGAAGGGCTGGCCGATGAGGAGCGTCACGGCGGTGAAGGTGATCACCGCGAGGAACAGGCCGAGCGCGAAGACGAGGCCGGTGAGGAAGCCCCGGAAGAGGCCCAGCCACGGCGAGCCCCAGCCGTCGGCGAACGGCGTCGCCCAGGCCGTCAGGTCGTCGGCGCCGTAGCCCAGGCCGACGAGAGCGCCGGCGTACAGCACCAGCGTGACGAGGCCGGGCAGCAGGCCGAAGCCCAGCCAGCGGCCGTGACGGAACACCCACTTCTGTCCGGCCAGCAGATGGCCGAATCCCCCCGCAAGATCGCGCATGGGGTCCAGCTTACGGCGAGGGCCGCCCCCCTGTGCCGGGGGACGGCCCTGTGCGAGCGGGAGCCGGGTCAGACGGCGAGCTCGACGGTGATGTTGCCGGCGGTGGCCTTGGAGTACGGGCAGACCTGGTGGGCCTTCTCGATGAGCTCCTTGGCCTTGGCCTCGTCGACGTTCGGGATCGCGGCGGAGATCTTCACGATCAGGCCGAAGCCGTCGTCGTTCTTGCCGATGCCGACCTCCGCGGTGACGGTGGCGCCGGAGACGTCGGCGTTCTCGTTGCGTGCGACGACGCCGAGGGCGCCCTGGAAGCAGGCGCTGTACCCGGCGGCGAACAGCTGCTCCGGGTTGGTGCCGGCGCCGTTGCCGCCGAGTTCCTTCGGCGGGTTCACCACGACGTCGAGCCGGCCGTCGTTCGTGGCGACGCGGCCGTCACGGCCGTTCTCCGCGGTGGCGACGGCGGTGTAGAGGACATCGGACTGCTGGATGGACATGCGGTTCGATCCTTCTGGTATCGCCGCGACTCGCGCCCACGATCGCGGCGGCTTGCAAGGAGCCTAACCGGTGAAGGAAACGATCATCTTTCCGGTGTTCTCGCCGCGCAGCATTCCGAGGAAGGCGCCGGTGGCGTTCTCGATGCCCTCGACGACCGTCTCGTCGGCCACGAGCCGCCCGGAGCGCAGCCAGCCTGCGACGTCCTCGACGAACTGCGGCTGGAGTCCGGCGTGGTCGCCGACGAGGACGCCCTGGAGGCGCAGCCGCTTGCCGATGGCGAGGGCGAGGTTGCGCGGGCCGGGGGCCGGCTCGGTGTTGTTGTACTGGGCGATCGCCCCGCACAGCGTGGCGCGGCCGTGGACGTTCAGCGAGGAGATCGCGGCTTCGAGGTGGTCGCCGCCGACGTTGTCGAAGTAGACGTCGATGCCTTCCGGGGCGGCTTCCTTGAGGGCCTGCGCGACGGGGCCGTTCTTGTAGTTGAAGGCGGCGTCGAAGCCGTACTTGTCCTTGAGGAGTTCCACCTTGCCGTCGGAGCCGGCGGAGCCGATGACGCGGGCGGCGCCCTTGATCTTGGCGAACTGGCCGACGAGGCTGCCGACGGCGCCGGCCGCGCCGGAGACGAAGACGGAGTCGCCCTCCTTGAAGGAGGCCACCTCGAAGAGGCCCGCGTAGGCGGTGAGGCCCGGCATGCCGAGGACGCCGAGGTAGGCGGAGAGCGGGGCGAGGGAGGCGTCGACCTTGGTGGCGTGCGCGGCGTCCACGTCGGCGTACTCGCGCCAGCCCAGGCCGTGCAGGACGTGGTCGCCGGCCTCGAAGCCCTCGGCGGCGGAGGCGACGACCTCGCCGACGGCTCCGCCGTCCATCGGGTGGTCGAGGCGGAAGGGCGGCACGTACGACTTCACGTCGTTCATCCGGCCGCGCATGTACGGGTCCACGGACATGTGGAGGTTGCGTACCAGGATCCGGCCGGGGGCGGGGGCGGCGACGGGGGCCTCGCGCAGCGCGAAGTCCTCGGCGACGGGCCAGCCCTGGGGGCGGCGGATCAGGTGCCACTCGCGGCTGACGGCGGGGATCTGGGACATGGGGGGCACACCTCCGGTCGGAAATACTTCAGGACGTGAAACAACCATGCGCCTCGATATTTCATGTTGTCAAGTAAATGGGTAGGCTTGTGCCATGCCCAGTCGTCGTGTGGATCCCCTGACCGTCGAGGTCGTCGAGCTCATCGGCACCGTCGTGGCCCGCTACCACGAGGAGTACGAGCAGGCTGCCGCCAGCCACCAGCTGACCGGCGCGCAGGCCCGCGTCCTGCACCTGCTGTCCGTCGAGCCGACGCCGATGCGCCGGATCGCGCAGAAGCTCAAGTGCGAGCCGTCCAACATCACCGGCATCGTCGACCGGCTGGAGTCGCGCGGCCTCGTCGAGCGCCGTCCCGACCCGGCCGACCGGCGGGTCAAGCTGGCCGCGGCGACCGAGGAGGGCCTGCGCACCGCGGACCGGCTGCGCGACTCGCTCGGCTTCGCGCGGGAGCCGCTGGCCGGGCTGTCGGAAGAGGAGCGGACGGCCCTGCGGGACCTGCTCCGGCGCATGCTGGGCTGAGCCGGGGGCGCCTCAGGCAGCACCCCGGGCGCCCGTCAGGAGCAGAAGAACCACAGCACGCAGGTCTTCGGCGGCTTCGTCGGCGACGGGCTCGGGCTCGGCGCCCCCGTCGGCGGCTGCGTGCTGCCGGAGGCGCTGGGCGAGGGCTGCCCCGATCCACCCGGCTTTACGGAGGGCCCCTTGCCGGATCCGCCGGGCGCTCCGGACCCTCCCGAGGCGGAGGCGGACGCCCCTGTTCCTGGCTGCGCGGAGCCCGACGCGCCGCCCGCGGGCCCGCCCGGCTGCGAAGCCCCGGCCGAGGCCTTCGCCGCCCCGGCGGCCTTCGCCGGCTTCGGCGTGGCGGGAGCGCCCGGCCCTCCGGAGCGGCTCGGCAGCGGCGCCGGCTCGCCGGGGCCGTCCTCGTCGGTCAGCACCACGTTGGCGGCGCGGTCCGCGCTCTCCCCGTCGGCGATCATGCGGGCCACCGCCACCGATCCGCCGACCGCGAGCGACAGCCCGAGCCCGACGCTCAGCAGCACCCGCCGGCGCCGGCGGTTCTCGGCCCGGCGGCGCGCACCGGCCCGGCGCTCGTACGGCCCGGCCAGCTCCACGACGGAGTCGGCGAACGGATCCCCCTCCCCCGCCTCCGGCCCGCCCGCGTCCGTCCGGGCGGGCCCGTGCGGCCCGGCCGGCGCCGGATGCGGCGCGGCGGCCCCGTAGGGGGGTGCGGGGGCGGCTGGGGCCGCGGGGGGCAGGTACTCGGCCGGGGTTCCGCACCCGGCGCACGCCAGTGCGCCGTTGAGGTGCCTCCGGCAGGCGTGGCAGTAGTCCATGGCGCCTCGACGCTACGTGGTCGCGTGCAACAACCGCATCGCGAGTTCGTGGAGGTCCTGTGTGGAATCGTTGACTCCATGACAATTCCTCCTGCCGCAGGCCGTCCCGGCGCGGGCGGCGGGCCCTTCGGGCCGGCCGCCTTCCAGCTCGTGCTGCTGCGCCGCATGGCGGACTTCCGGCCCGAGCTGGCACAGGAGGCCAGACGGCGGCTCGGTGCCACGGCCGCCGACCAGCGGGAGGCCAACCGGCGCTGGCAGGCGATGGTCCGCTCGCCGCGCGCCCGCGGCGCCCTGGCCCGCTACCGGTCGGTGCTCGGCCCGCCGGAGTCGGCCGCCCCGCGCACCGTCGGCGACCTGCGGTGCGAGGCCCTCCAGTGGGCGCTGCCGCTCTGGCCGGACCTGCGCTTCGAGGTGCTGGCCGCCCCGGACGGGGCGGTGTGGAACGAGTGGCTGGTGCGCGCGCCGGGAGCCGCGGGGCCCGTCCTGCTGACGCCGCAGGACCTGCGGCCGTGGTCGGCGACGGTGGACGAGGTGGCGCGCGCCTTCGCGCCGGTCCGGCCCGTGGAGGGCAGTGCACCGACGCGGTGGCGGCTGGCGTTCACGGCCGCGGGGCGGGGCTGCGTCGCGGAGTTCACCTACGGCCTGCTCCAGCGGGTCCTCGCGGACGGGGTCGAACTCGAAACGTGAGGCGGCGTCCGCCTCTCCCGTTCAGTCCTCCGCCAGAAACGCCCGTACGCCGGCCGCCGTGGCCGGGTCGCCCGGCAGGGCGTTGTGGCGCAGACAGCCGACCGGCGTGTTGGCAGCCCCCTCGAGGGGCACGCTGGAGTCGGGGTTCACCGTCTCGTCGCACTGCGACCAGAACGTCGCGTACCGCACGGCGCCCGGCGTCTCGTCGCCCCCGGCCAGGTTCCGCACGACGTACGAACCCCGGGCGTCATGTCGCGGCAGGCCTGGTCCCACAGGGCGCAGGCCCACGCGGTGGTGGTGCCCCGGTTGGGCCCGGCCAGCGAGACCCAGCGGTCCACGGCTCCCTCGCCGCCGCCGAACTTGACGTACCAGCGGCTGACGAGCGATCCGAAGGAGTGCGAGACCACGTCGACGCGGTCGGCGCCTGTCGCCCGGCGCACCTCCTCGACGTACGCGCCGAGCCGCCCGGCCAGGACCTCGTTGACGGACCGGTGCGTGTCGTAGCCGAAGGAGAACAGCTCGGAGTCCGCGTACCCGGCGGCCCGAAGGTGTGCGCGCAGCGGACCCCACACTCCGGGGTCGGCGTTGTAGCCGTGGACGAGCACCACGGGGCGGTGCGGCGACGGCGCCGGGACGGCGGCTCGGGCCGGGGCGGGCGCGAGGAGGGCGGCGCAGAGCGCCGCGGCCGCCGCCGCGCCCTGGCGGGACGTCAGCATCGGGCCCCCTTTACCTGGTTACGCGCCAGTAGCGCGGACGGTGCGCGCATCGTCGTGCCTGTCGGTACGGAAATCCACCCCCGTGCAGCACCCGGCGACCCGTCGGCCGCTCCCCGGCCGGAGCACTTCAACGGGCGACATGCACCTTTCACCCGAGAAGATATGAAATGCAACCGGCATCCGCCGGGCTTCTTGCGTCAGCGCTCTCGGGAGGACCTGCCGTGACCGTCAGTCTTGAGCAGTTGCGCCGCTGCCACGTCGCCGTCGACCTCGGGGCGGCCCGGACCCGCGTCTACGTCAAGGGCGCCGGCCTCGTCGTCGACGAGCCCAGCGCCGCCGCCGTCAACACCCGCACCGGCGCGCTCATCGCGGTCGGCACGTTCGCCGAGCGGATGACCGGCCGCACCCCGGACTACATCCGCGTCGTGCGCCCCGTCTCCGGCGGCACGGTCGTCGACATCGAGATGGCCCAGCGGATGCTGCGCCACCTCCTCGGCGAGAAGCTCCGCCGCGCGCTGCGCCGCAAGCCGCGGCTGCGCGCCGCCGCCTGCACCCCGCACGACGCCGACCCCCTCGCCCAGCGGGCGGCGGTGGAGACGATGGTCGGGCTCGGCGCCCGGCGCGTCGAGCTCGTCGACACCCTGATCGCGGCGGCCGTCGGCTGCGGCCTGCCCGTGGAGCAGCCGACCGCGACGATGATCATGGTGTGCGGAGCCGCGGCCACGCAGGTCGCCGTCCTCTCCCTCGGCTCGATCGTCACCGCGCAGCGGATCCCCGTCGGCGGCGAGGCCATCGACCACGCCGTGGTGCAGCACCTGCGCCACGCCCACGAGCTGATGCTGCCCAGCCAGGCCGTCCGCCCGCTCCAGCTGGCCCTGCACGGCAACGGCCTCACCCCCGACGGCCCCGCCTCCACCCTGATCCACGGCCGGGACGTCGCCACCGGACTCGCCCGCTCCGTCCACGTCGACACCGCCGCGGTCCGCGACGCCATCCACACCCCGCTCACCGCGGTCCTCGACGGCATCGGCAAGGTCCTCCGCGACTGCCCGCCCGACCTGGTCGCCGACCTCACCGACCGCGGGATCATGATGGTGGGCGGCAGCGCGCTGCTCCCCGGCCTGGACCAGATGCTCCGCGACGCCACCGGCATGCCCGTGGCCATCGCGGAACGGCCCGACGTCTGCGCCGTGCTGGGCCTGGGCGCCATGCTGGAAGGCAAGGTCGCGCCGATGGTCCTCAACCCCCTGGCCGGCTGAGACCCGCCGCCTCCCGCGAGGCCGCAGCGCCCGGAGCCGCCCGCACCGGGCGCTGCGGCCCGTCCGGCGTTCCCGTCCGGCGTTCCCGTCCGGCGTTCCCGTCCGCGGACCGGCGCAGGGGCGGTCTACCCGGCCCCGGGCCGGGTGGCGGCGCGCAGGGCCAGACGGGTGCTGGACTGGGCCACGCCCGCCTCCCGCTTCAGTCTGCGCAGCAGGGTGTCGAGGGCCGCCGGGTCGGCGGCGCGGGCCCGTACGAGGTAGTCGTAGTCCCCCGTCACGTGCACCACCTCCGTGATCCCCGGCAGTCCGGCGACCCGCTGCTCGAACTCCTCGTTCGTGGTGTCCTGCCGCAGCGTGAGGTCGATGAAGACCACCAGCCCGCCGCGCGTGTCGGCGGCCGGGTCGACGATGACGGTGAAACCTCGGATCACCCCGTCGCGCCGCATCCGGCGCACCCGGTCCGCCGCCGCGTTGGCGCTGAGGCCGACGCGGACGCCGAGGTCCCGGTACGAGATCCGCGCATCCTGCTGCAGGATGCCGAGGATTTCCCTGTCGAGGCGGTCCATGCCGCGATTCTCGCAGCACAGGCCGATATCGGCTGCCGCGGTCGGCTGGGCCCGCCCCACTCTTCCCCACATGACGGAACTACTGAGTCCCGCGCTGGCGGGGACGGCCGCGGGCCTGGGCGTGGCGATGCCGATGGGGGCGATGAGCGTCCTGCTGCTCCAGGAGGCGGTGCGCGACCGCCGCACGGCCGTCGCCGCGGCGTCCGGCGTCGCCGCGGTCGACCTCGGATACGCGGCCCTGGCCACCGCGCTGGGCCCGTGGGTCGCCTCCCACGTGGCGCCGGTCGAGGCGTGGATCCGGCTGGCCGCGGCGGCGGTACTGCTGGCCATCGCCGCGCACGGCCTGGCCGGGGCGGCGCGGGTACGGGAGCCGGCGCCGGCCGCGGGCGGCCCCGCGGCCGCAGCCGAGAAGGCCCCCGGGCCCGGGCTCAGCCGCGGGGCGGTGTTCGCCCGGTACGTCGCCCTCACCGCCGTGAACCCCACCACCGCCCTGTACTTCGCCGCGCTGACGACCGCCCAGGGGGCAGCGCTGAGCAGCGGCGCCGCCGCGACCGCGTTCCTCACCGGCGTCGCCGCGGCCTCCCTGCTGTGGCAGCAGACGCTGGTCGTGCTCGGCTCGCTCGCCGGGCGGCGGATCTCCCCGACCACCCGGATATGGACGTTCCGCCTCGGCTACGGCCTGGTCGCCGCATATGCCGTGAAGATCGCCTTCCCCCTGCCCTGGTAGGCCGCCGGGGCCGGGCAGGGCCGTCAGCGGCCCGGTGGCGGCACACGCGCCGACCGCGCAGGCCGGTGAGGGCCGTGCCCGCCGGGGGACGTCCGTGCCCGCCGGGGGACGTCCGTGCCCGCCGGGGGGACGTCCGTGCATGCCGGGGAGGGCCGTGCCCGCCCGCGGACGTCCGTGCCCGCCGGGAGACGTCCGCGCAGGCCGGGTACGTCCGTGCCCGCCGGGGCGCGCTGCCGGCGCCGCCGCCCGCTGCCGCGCCACCCCCGGAAGGCCCGCCGGGCGGCCGCCCGAGAGCGGCTCGAACCGGCCGCCCCCGCCGCCGGACAGACCCTAGGGTGGCAGCGTGACCACGACCCGCCTCTCGGCCCGTGCGGCCCTCGCCTCCGTGACCGACCCCGGCAGCTTCGCCGAACTCCCCGCGCCGGCCCGGACGTCCGCGCCGGACGGGCCGCTGGGCTGGACCGGCTACGACGCCTCCCGCGCCCGCGCCGCCGACCGCACCGGCGAGGAGGAGTCCGTGGTGGTCGGGGCCGCCTCGATCGGCGGGAGCCGGGCCGTCCTGATCGCCTTCGAGTTCGGCTTCCTCGGCGGCTCCCTCGGCGAACGCACCGGGGACCGGCTCGAAGCCGCGTACGAGCACGCCCGCGCGCACCGCCTGCCGCTGGTGTCCCTGATCGCCACCGGGGGCTCCCGGATGCAGGAGGGCATGCTCGCGCTGGCGCAGCTCCAGCGCGTGGCCCGCCAGTGCGTCCTCACCCGGGCCGCGGGCCTCCCGCAGATCGCCGTGCTCCGCGATCCCACCACCGGCGGCGGCTGGGCCACCCTCGGCGCCGGGGCGGACGTCGTCCTCGCGCTGCCCGGCGCCCAGGTCGGCTTCGCCGGCTCGCGGGTGCGGCCCGCCGACGCCGACCCGGCGGCCTACACCGCCGAGGCCCAGTACGCCGCCGGGCACGTCGACGCGGTCGTGCCGCCCGCCGAGCTGCCCGGCGTCCTCGCCGACTGGCTGCGCGTCCTCGCCGCGCCCCGCTCGCCCGAGCCGGCCGAGCCCCCGGCGGCCCTGTCCGACGTACCGCCCCCGGCCGGCGGCTGGGACGCCGTACGGCAGGCCCGCCGCCCGGACCGGCCGCACGCCGCCGCCTACCTGGACGCGTACTTCCCGCTGCGGCTCGCGCTGTCCGGTGACCGGGCCGGGGGCACCGACCCGGGCATGCTGTGCGGCATCGGACTGCGCGCCGGGCGGGCCGTCGCGTACGCCGCCCAGTGCGGCACGGCCACCCGCCCGGCCGGGTACCGCACCGCGGCCCGCGTGATCCGCCTCGCGGACCGGCTGGGCATCCCCGTCCTGACGCTGGTCGACACCCCGGGGGCGGCCAACGACGCCGCCGCCGAGCGGGAGGGCGCCGGCGCGGCCATCGCCGACACGTTCGCGGCGGTCGCGGAGGCCTCCGTCCCCGTCACCACCCTCCTGATCGGCGAGGGCGGCTCGGGCGGGGCGCTGGCGCTGGCCGCGCCCGGCAACACGTGGGTGACCCCGGACTCCTACTTCTCCGTGATCGCGCCCGAGATGGCCGCGGCCATCCTCAAGCGCCCGGCGGCGGAGGCCCCCGCCACGGCCGGCCAGCTGCGCATCCGCCCGCAGGACCTCGTGGCGCTGGGCGTGGCCCGCGGCGTCGTCGCCCCGCAGCCGCGGCCCTGACCGCCGCCCTGCGGCCGGCCCGGCTCAGGGCTGCGGCGAGCGGGCGTCGTAGCGGGCGAAGCCGGGCCGGGACGCGGCCAAAACGGCCACGGCCAGCACGCAGGCGAGGCCGCCGCCCGTGATGGCCACGGCCGGGGAGGCGGCGTCGGCGACGGTCCCGGCGAGGAAGTCGCCGAGCCGCGGCCCGCCCGCGACGACCACGATGAACACGCCCTGGAGCCGGCCCCGCATCTCGTCCGGGGTGGCGGCCTGCATCATCGTCGAGCGGAACACCATGGAGACGGTGTCCGCCCAGCCGGCCAGCGCCAGGAACAGCACCCCGAGCCACAGGTTCCGCGTCAGCCCGAACACGGCGACGGCCGTCCCCCACGCGGCGACGGCCAGCAGGACCGCCAGTCCGTGGCGCCGGATCCGGCCCTGCCACCCGGAGAACAGCCCGCCGAGCAGCGCCCCCGCGGCCGGGGCGGCCACCAGCAGGCCGGTGGTCTTCGCGTCGCCGCCGAACCAGACGGCGGCGACGGCCGGGAACAGCGCCTTCGGCTGCGCCAGCACCATCGCCGCCAGGTCGGAGAAGAAGGTCATCCGGATGTTCGGGCACCTCCCGAGGAAGCGCAGCCCGTCCAGGACGGACGCCCGGCCCCGCCCGCCGCCCTCCCGGTCGGGCAGCATCGCCGGCAGCCGCCACATCGCGTACAGGGCGGCGCAGAAGGTGACGGCGTCGATCAGGTAGGCGGCCTGGAAGCCGAACAGGCCGACGGCGAAGCCGCCGAGCACCGGGCCGGCCATCGTGCCGGACGTCATGGTGACGGAGTTCAGCGCGTTCGCGGCGGGCAGCTGCTCGGGCGGCAGCAGCCGCGGGATCATCGCGGAGCGGGCCGGCCCGGCGAGGGCGCCGCACACGGCCTGCAGGGCGACGACGGCATACAGCAGCCACACCCGGTGGAAGCCGAGCAGCGCGGCGCCGGCCAGGACCACCGACAGGACGGCCATGCCGAGCGAGCTGTACAGGCCGAGCCTGCGGCGGTCCACGGTGTCGGCGACGGCACCGCCGTAGAGGCCGAAGACGACGAGCGGGACGAGGGAGAACAGCCCGACGAGCCCCACGGAGAAGCTGGAGCCGGTGATGTCGTACACCTGGAGCGAGATGGCGAGGGCCGTCATCGTCTGGCCCGTCCAGGAGACGGTGTTGCCGATCCACAGCCGCCGGTAGTCGGGCGAGGTCCGCAGCGGGGTCAGGTCGGCGAACACGCGCGGCGGACGGCCCGCGGGGGCGGGGGTGCTCGTACCGGTCACACGGGATGCTAACCGGCGGCCCGCGGCGCGCCGCAGGGGCCGTGGCCGGTTTCACGCAGCCGCAACAGCCGCCCCACCCGGATCCGCGGCCCCACCCCCGGCGGGACCTTGCCGCTAACGCGCCATGGGAGAGGGACATTTGACCGAATCGGCGCGCGCTCGCCGCCTGTCTCCCGCTCATGATGAAAAGACTCGTAATGTCCAGGGAGGCGTAGTGATCGAACCTGGCACCAGCACGACGAGCACCGACACGGCGGACGACGGCGCCCCCGCCGTCTCCGCCGTTCCCGCCCCCGTTCCCGGCACGGCACCGCTCACGGTCGGCGTGGAGGAGGAGTTCCTCCTCGTCGACGCCCGCACCTTCCGGGTGGTCCCGGCCGCCCCCCGCGTCCTGGAGACCGCCGCGGGCCTGCCCCACGAAGTGCACCCCGAGGGCACCCGCTACCAGGTGGAGATCTCCACCCCGGTCTCCGAGTCCGCCCTCGAACTGCGCAGGGAGCTGGCCGCCTTGCGGCGCACCCTCTCCCGGGCCGCCCGCGCCCACGGCTGCCGGCTGCTGGCCGCGCCCTCGCCGGTCGTGGCCGTGGACACGCCGCTGCACCTGACGGACGACGAGCCGCGCCAGCGCGAGCAGCACCGCCGCTTCGGCGCCCTCACCGACACCCTGGTCAGCTGCGGCCGCCACATCCACGTCGGCACCCTCGACGTGGACACGGCGGTCGCGGTGTCCAACCGGGTCCGGCCGTGGCTGCCGACGCTGATCGCGCTGGCCGCCAACTCGCCGTTCTGGGGCGGCCGAGACACCGGTCACGCCAGCTGGCGGGCGATGGCCTGGTCGGGCTGGCCCTCGGCGGGGCTGCCCCCGCACTTCACGTCCACCGCCCACTTCCGGAGCTCCGTGCAGACCCTGCTCGGCTCCGGCGCGGCCCTCGACACCAAGATGGTCTACTGGGACCTCCGCCCGTCCGGACACTGGCCGACGCTCGAGATCCGGGCACCCGACATGTCCTCGGACATCGACACGGCCGTCCTCCAGGCCGAACTGGTCCGCGCCCTCGTGGCGACCGCCCTGCGGGAGATCGCGGAGGACCGCCCCGAGCCGGCAGTCCGCGACGACGTGCTGCGCCTGGCGCGCTGGCGGGCCGCCCACGACGGCCTGGAGGGCTTCGGCCTCGACCCGTACACCGGGGCCGAACTCCCGGCGGCGGACCTCGCGGAGGCGCTCCTGGAACTGGTCGCCCCGGAACTGGCGGCCGCGGACGAACTCGACCACGCCGCCAAGACCCTGGGCGGCCTCCTCCGCGACGGCTCGGGCGCCCACCGCCAACGCGCGGTGTACACCCGCCGCGGCGACCTGGCGGACGTCCTACGCCACTTGGCGGACGAAACGGAAGACGTCTGACCGCCCACCCGCAAGTGACGGCCGCCACACCGCCCCGGCTCGGAGCCCCCCGTCCCGGACATGCCGAAGCCGCAGGTGCGATCGTTTCTGCACCTGCGGCTTGCGGTGGGGCGGGTGGGACTCGAACCCACGGCCGACGGATTATGAGTCCGCTGCTCTAACCGGCTGAGCTACCGCCCCTTCTCGGCGTGGCGCGTACATGTGTGCGCGCCGTCTGCCGCAGCATAGCCGCTCATACGATCTCCTGCTCCGGATGCTCCGCGTGATCGGCTTCACCTGACGTGGGAGACCGCTTCCCGGGCCGATCGGTTCCCTCCGCGGGGCAAAAAAAGAAGAGGACCCCGACCGGGGCCCTCTTCCCTCTGCTCCCCCGGCTGGACTCGAACCAGCAACCCTCCGGTTAACAGCCGAATGCTCTGCCAATTGAGCTACAGGGGACCGCGCTCCCCCGACTGGACTCGAACCAGTAACCTGCCGGTTAACAGCCGGCTGCTCTGCCAATTGAGCTACAGGGGATTGCTGCGTTGCGCCGAACGGCCCACCTCCGGCCGAGCCGGGGGGCGAGCGCCCGTCGCGAGACATAGATTAGCGCAAGCAGGGGGGTGCTCCGCCAATCGGTATCGAGCGCCGGCCGGGCACACACGACGAGAGGTGGCAGGCATGCGGTACAAGGTCGCGTTCGCGGTCGGACTGGGCCTCGGGTACGTCCTCGGCTCCCGGGCCGGGCGCGAGCGCTACGAGCAGCTGAAGAAGTCCGCGCGCGAGGTCGCGCAGAACCCGGCCGTGCGGAACGCGGCCGAGACCGCCGGCCAGGCCGGCCGGCAGTACGCGGGCAAGGCCGTCACCGTGCTGGGCGACAAGGTCGGCGGCGTCCTCCCGGCCCCGCTGGCCGAGCGGGTGCGCGCCCTGCGCGGCCGGGGCGGCGGCTACGACGACGAGTGGGGCACCAGCAACACCTGAGACGCCGGCTCCCCGCGGGATCCGCTGCCTCCCGGGGCGGCGGATTCCGCACTGCCGTGCGGCAGAATTCTCCGCATGGGGATAGTCGCCGGGCTGGACAGCTCTTCCGCCTTCACTCGCATCGTCGTCTGCGACACCGACACGGGTGCCGTACTGCGCCAGGGGTACGCGCCCCATCCCCAGCCCGCGGGTGATCCGGAGGGCTTCCACCCCCATGAGGCCGATCCGCAGGCCTGGCTGCTGTCCCTGGGCGAGGCGGCCGGCGGGGGGCTCCTCGAAGGGGTCCAGGCCATCGGCGTCTCCGCCCAGCAGCACGGCCTGCTGGCGCTGGACGCGCAGGGCGCGCTCGTCCGCCCCGCCCTCGTCGGCAACGACAAGCGCGGCCAGGTCGCCGCGGCCGACCTGACCGAGGCGCTGGGCGGCCGGCACGCCTGGGCCGAGGCCGTCGGCTGCGTCCCGCACTCGGCGCAGCCCGTCGCGAAGCTCGCCTGGCTGGCCCGCACGGAGCCGGACGCGGCGCGCCGCACGGCGGTGCTGATGTCGCCGCACGACTGGCTCGTCTGGCAGCTGCTGGGCCGCCCCGCCCGGCGCACCACCGACCGGGGCGGCGCCTCCGGCACCGGCTACTGGTCGGCCCGGACCGGTTCCTACCGCCCCGACCTGGTGGAGCTCGCCCTCGGGCACATGGCGCTGCTGCCGGAGGTCCTCGCGCCGGCCGAGGCCGCCGGGATGACCCCGGAGGGGCTGCTGATCTCCGCCGGCACCGGCGAGACCATGGCCGCGGCGCTCGGGCTCGGCCTGGGCCCCGGCGACGCGGTGGTCTCCCTGGGCGCCTCGGGTTCGGTGATGGCCGTCCACCACGAGGCGCTGACCGAGCCGAACGGGCTGATCACCTCCCTCGCCGACGCGGGCGGGATGCACCTGCCGGTCGTGAACACCGCCAATGCGGTACGGGCCCTGCGGGGCACCGCCGAGCTGCTCGGCACCGATCTCGACGGGCTGTCCGACCTGGCGCTGAAGTCGACGCCCGGCGCGCACGGCCTGGTCCTCCTGCCGTACCTGGAGGGCGAGCGCACCCCGAACCTGCCGCACACGGCGGGCACCCTGTCCGGGCTGCGGCGCGACTCCATGAAGCCGGAGCACCTGGCGCGGGCCGCGTTCGAGGGCATGCTGTGCGGGCTGGCGGACGCCATCGACGTGCTGCGGATGCGCGGCGTCGACATCCGGCGGGTGTTCCTCCTGGGCGCCGCGGCCGGGCTGCCGGCCGTGCAGGCGGCAGCGCCCGGGCTGTTCGGGACGCAGATCGTCGTTCCTGCGCCCGCGGACTACGCGGCGGTGGGCGCGGCGCGGCAGGCGGCGTGGGCGCTGGGGGTGCAGCAGGGGACGCTGGCCCCGCACACGCCCCCGGTGTGGCCGGGGCCGGCGGCGCAGGTCTTCGAGCCGGGGGAGGACTACCCGGCCTGGCAGGCGGTGCGCCAGCAGTACATCGCGACGCGCGAGCAGATACACCCGGGCGCGTTCCAGGCGTAGGGGCGCGGCGCCGCGGGGAGCGGCAGGGCCGGGGCGCGCGGGGCCGGTCTGCTCCTTTTGACCGTCCTTTGCAAAAACGGGTGGGTCCGGGCGCGGGGTTGGCCGAAGATGGGGTGACCCCCCTCGATCCCCGACCGGAGCCTGCGCGTGCTCATACGACTTCTGCGGACCCATCTGGGTCCGTACCGGAAACCGATCGCCCTGCTGGTGCTGCTGCAACTGCTGCAGACCAGCGCGAGCCTCTACCTGCCCACGCTGAACGCCGACATCATCGACAAGGGCGTCGTGAGCGGCGACACCGGCTACATCCTGCGCTTCGGGGCGCTGATGCTGGCCGTCTCGCTCGTCCAGCTGGGCTGCAACATCGGCGCCGTGTACTACGGCGCCCGTACTTCCGCGGCGCTGGGCCGCGACGTCCGTGCCGCCGTCTTCGACCGGGTGCAGAGCTTCTCCGCGCGCGAACTGGGCCAGTTCGGGGCGCCGTCGCTGATCACCCGCACGACGAACGACGTGCAGCAGATCCAGATGCTGGTGCTGATGACCTTCACGCTGATGGTCTCGGCGCCGATCATGTGCATCGGCGGCATTGCGATGGCCCTGTCGCTGGACGTGGCGCTGTCGGGCGTGCTGCTGGCCGTGGTGCCCGTCCTGGGCCTGTCCGTCGGCGCGATCGTGTGGCGGACGCGCCCGCTGTTCCGGCAGATGCAGGAGCGGCTGGACGTGGTGAACCGGGTGCTGCGCGAGCAGATCACCGGCAACCGGGTGATCCGCGCGTTCGTCCGCGACGGCTACGAGAAGGAGCGCTTCCGCGGGGCGAACACCTCGCTGACCGACGTGTCGCTGGCCTCGGGGCGGCTCCTGGCGCTGATGTTCCCCACGGTCATCGTGGTCGTGAACATCTCCAGCGTCGCCGTCATCTGGTTCGGCGCGATGCGGATCGACAGCGGCGGCATGGAGATCGGCCAGCTGACGGCGTTCCTCGCCTACCTGATGCAGATCGTCATGGCCGTCATGATGGCCACGTTCATGTTCATGATGGTGCCGCGCGCCGAGGTGTGCGCGGAGCGCGTGCAGGAGGTGCTGGACACCGAGTCCAGCGTCGTCCCGCCCGCGGACCCGGTGCGCGAGCTGTCCCGGCGCGGGGTGCTGGAGCTGCGCGGCGCCGACTTCCGCTACCCGGGCGCGGAGGCGCCCGTGCTGCGCGGGGTGGACCTGGTGGCCCGACCCGGGGAGACGACGGCGGTCATCGGATCCACCGGCAGCGGCAAGTCGACGCTGCTGGGGCTGGTGCCTCGGCTGTTCGACGCGACCGGCGGCGATGTCCTCGTGGACGGCGAGGACGTGCGCCGCCTGGACCCGAAGCTGCTGGCCCGCACGGTGGGCCTGGTGCCGCAGAAGCCGTACCTGTTCTCCGGAACGGTGGCCTCCAACCTGCGCTACGGGCGCCCGGACGCCACGGACGAGGAGCTGTGGCACGCCCTGGAGGTGGCGCAGGCGCGGGAGTTCGTCGCCGCGCTCGAAGGCGGTCTGGACGCACCGATCACCCAGGGCGGGACGAACGTCTCCGGCGGCCAGCGCCAGCGCCTGGCCATCGCCCGCACCCTGGTGCAGCGCCCGGAGATCTACCTGTTCGACGACTCCTTCTCGGCCCTGGACTACGCGACGGACGCGGCGCTGCGCGCGGCGCTGGGCCGGGAGACCGGGGACGCGACGGTGGTCATCGTCGCGCAGCGGGTCGCGACGATCCGCGACGCCGACCGGATCATCGTGCTCGACGAGGGGCAGGTCGTCGGCGAGGGCCGCCACCACGAGCTGATGGCCGGGAACGAGACCTACCGGGAGATCGTGCTCTCCCAGCTGACGGAGGCGGAGGCCGCATGAGCGGGCCCGGAGGACGGATGATGATGGGGCCCGGGCAGCGGTCCCTGGACTTCAAGGGCTCGGGGAAGCGGCTGCTGCGGCAGATCGCGTACGACCGGGCGAAGCTGTGGGGGATGGTCGCCGCCGTGTTCGGCAGCGTCGTCTGCACGGTGATCGGCCCGAAGATCCTCGGGCATGCGACGGACCTCGTCTTCGCGGGGATCGTCGGCCGGGAGATGCCGGCGGGCCTCACCAAGGAGCAGGCGCTCGACGCGATGCGCGCCCGCGGCGAGGACGGTACCGCCGACATGCTGTCGGGGACGGACTTCACGCCGGGCGAGGGCATCGACTTCGGCGCGGTCGGCGTCGTCGCGGTGTGGGCGCTGGTGGTGTTCGTGCTGGCCGGGCTGCTGATGCTGGTCGCGACGCGGCTGTCGAACCACATCATGAACGGCACCGTGTACCGGATGCGCGAGGAGCTGCAGGACAAGCTGTCGCGGCTGCCGCTGTCGTACTTCGACCGGCAGAAGCGGGGCGAGGTCCTCAGCCGGGCGACGAACGACATCGACAACATCGGGCAGACGCTCCAGCAGACGATGGGGCAGCTGCTGAACTCGCTGCTGACGATCGTCGGCGTGCTGGCGATGATGGTCTGGATCTCGCCCCTGCTGGCGCTGGTCGCGCTGGTGACGATCCCGGTGTCGGTGGTCGTGGCGGCGAAGATCGGCAAGAGGTCTCAGCCTCAGTTCGTGGCGCAGTGGAAGTCGACCGGCTCGCTGAACGCGCACGTCGAGGAGATGTACTCGGGGCACGCGCTGGTGAAGGTCTTCGGCCGGCAGGAGGAGTCCGCGGCGGTCTTCGCCGAGCAGAACGAGGCGCTGTTCCGGGCCTCGTTCAAGGCGCAGCTGGTCAGCGGCATCATGCAGCCGGTGATGTTCTTCATCTCGAACATCAACTACGTGCTGGTGGCGGTGGTCGGCGGTCTGCGGGTGGCCTCGGGCAGCCTGTCGATCGGCGACGTGCAGGCGTTCATCCAGTATTCGCGGCAGTTCTCGATGCCGCTGACGCAGGTCGCGTCGATGGCGAACCTGGTGCAGTCGGGTGTTGCGTCGGCGGAGCGCGTGTACGAGGTGCTGGACGCGGAGGAGCAGGAGCCGGACGCTGCGGTGCCGGAGCGTCCGCAGGAGGTCCGCGGCCGGGTCGTGCTGGAGAAGGTGTCCTTCCGGTACGAGCCGGACAAGCCGCTGATCGAGGACCTGTCGCTGGCGGTGGAGCCCGGCCAGACGGTCGCGATCGTCGGCCCCACCGGCGCCGGCAAGACGACGCTGGTGAACCTGCTGATGCGGTTCTACGAGGTCACCGGCGGCCGTATCGCCCTGGACGGGGCGGACATCGCGAAGATGACCCGCGAGGACCTGCGCGGCGGCATCGGCATGGTGCTCCAGGACACCTGGCTGTTCGGCGGGACGATCGCGGAGAACATCGCGTACGGCGCCTCCCGCGAGGTCACGCGCGCCGAGATCGAGGAGGCCGCGCGGGCCGCGCACGCCGACCGGTTCGTGCGCACCCTGCCGGACGGCTACGACACGGTGCTGGACGACGAGGGCTCGGGCGTCAGCGCCGGCGAGAAGCAGCTGATCACGATCGCGCGGGCGTTCCTGTCCGACCCGGTGATCCTGGTCCTCGACGAGGCGACGAGCTCGGTCGACACCCGTACGGAGGTGCTGATCCAGAAGGCGATGGCGCGGCTGGCGCACGGCCGCACCTCGTTCGTGATCGCGCACCGGCTCTCCACCATCCGGGACGCGGACGTGATCCTGGTGATGGAGAACGGCTCGATCGTCGAACAGGGCACGCACGAGGAGCTGCTCGCGGCGGACGGCGCCTACGCCCGGCTGTACGCGGCGCAGTTCGCCCAGGCGGTGGCCGAAGTCGACTAGCAGGGCGGAACGTTGAGACGGCGGGGGGCGTACGCGGCTGCGTGCGCCCCCCGCCGACGTCAGTCGAGGTAGCCGCGCAGCTGGTCGGCGAAGGCGTGGTCGCGGAGCTTGCAGAGGGTCTTGGACTCGATCTGCCGGATGCGCTCACGGGTCACGCCGAAGATGCGCCCGATCTCCTCCAGGGTGCGCGGCCGCCCGTCGGCGAGGCCGTACCGCAACTGGACGACCTTGCGCTCGCGTTCGCCGAGGGTCGACAGGACGGCTTCCAGGTGCTCGCGCAGCAGGAAGAACGCCGCGGACTCCATCGGCGAGGCGGCGTCGCCGTCCTCGATGAGGTCGCCCAGGGCGACGTCGTCCTCCTCGCCGACCGGGGAGTGCAGGGACACCGGCTCCTGGGCGAGCCGCAGCACCTCCACGACCCGCTCGGGCGTCAGCTCCAGGTGGACGGCGACCTCTTCGGCGGTGGGCTCGTAGCCGCGCTCCTGGAGCATGCGCCGCTGCACGCGGACGACGCGGTTGATCAGCTCCACGACGTGGACGGGGACGCGGATGGTGCGCGCCTGGTCGGCGAGGGCGCGCGACATGGCCTGCCGGATCCACCACGTGGCGTACGTGGAGAACTTGTAGCCGCGGGTGTAGTCGAATTTCTCCACGGCCCGGATCAGGCCGAGGTTCCCCTCCTGGACGAGGTCGAGCATGGTGAGCCCGCGGCCGACGTAGCGCTTGGCGACGGAGACGACGAGCCTCAGGTTCGACTCGATGAGGCGGCGCTTGGCCATGCGGCCCATGACGACGAGCTTGTCCAGGTCGAGGGCGAGCCGGAGGTCGAGGTCGGGGTCGCCGGCGAGCTTCTCCTCGGCGAACAGGCCGGCTTCGACGCGCCGGGCCAGCTCGACCTCCTCGGCCGCGGTGAGCAGCGGGATCCTGCCGATCTCGCGGAGGTACTGGCGGAACAGGTCCGCGGAGGGCCCGGTCGAGGCGCTCTCGGCGCGCCGCCGGTCCGGGACGTGCTCGATGATGTCGGGGACCTCGGGCTCGTCGTCCGCTTCCTCGAACCCGGTGCCGGGTCCGGCTGCCGGCTCCTTGTCGGGCTCCTCGGCCGCGGGGGCCCCGGTCTGTCCGGCGGGCGGGCTCGCGTTGACGGTCGGGATCCGGGTCTGCACGGGGGCGACCTCCAGGGCTCCGAGGACGGTGGCACCGCACCTCAGTGTGGGGTACGGCACATCGCCGCCACGAGGGGCGTGCGGGCACTTTCTGAGTCCGGTGCGTGACCGGATGGTTACCCGCTGCGGGGAACACCGATGCGGATCGGACTGATGTCCGACCCGCTCGCCCGTCGGCCCCCTGTGCCGTCCAGGCCAGGCCCCGGCCCCGGACCGGGGTCAGCCGAGCGGCTCGACGCGGACCGCGCACACCTTGAACTCGGGCATCCGGGAGGTCGGATCGAGCGCCGGGTTGGTCAGCGTGTTGGCGCGGCCCTCTCCCGGCCAGTGGAACGGCATGAAGACCGTGTCGGCGCGGATGGCGTCCGTGATGCGGGCGGGGGCGACGGCCCTGCCGCGGCGGGAGGTGACGGCGAGCGGGGTGCCCTCGACGGCGCCCAGGCGGGCCGCGAGGCGCGGGTGCAGCTCCACGAACGGGCCGGGGGCCGCGGCGTTCAGCTCGTCGACGCGGCGGGTCTGCGCCCCGGACTGGTACTGGGCGACGACACGGCCGGTGGTCAGCAGGACCGGGTAGTCGGCGTCGGGGAGTTCGGCCGCGTCCCGGTGGGAGACGGCGGCGAAGCGGGCGCGCCCGTCCGCGGTGGCGAACCGGTCGAGGAACAGCCGGGGCTGCCCCGCGGAGCCCTCCGGGCAGGGCCAGAAGACGCCCTGCTCGGCCTCGATGCGGGCGTAGGAGATGCCGGAGTAGTCGGCGGGCCCGCCGGCGGAGGCGCGCCGGAGCTCCTCGAAGACCTCCTCGGCGGCGGTGGGGAAGCCCTTCTCCACACCGAGGCGGGCGGCGAGGCCGTTCATCACCTCCAGGTCGCTGCGCACGCCCGGCGGCGGGGTCAGGGCGCGGCGGCGCAGCAGGACGCGGCCTTCGAGGTTGGTGGTGGTGCCGGTCTCCTCGGCCCACTGGGTGACGGGGAGGACGACGTCGGCGAGGGCGGCCGTCTCGGAGAGGACGACGTCCGCGACGGCGAGGAAGTCCAGGGAGCGGATGCGGTCCTCGACGTGGGCGGCCCGGGGCGCGGAGACGACCGGGTTGGAGCCCATCAGGAGCAGGGCCCGCACGTCGGTGCCGAGTGCGTCGAGGAGTTCGTACGCGCTGCGGCCGGGGCCGGGCAGGCTGTCGGGGTCGACGCCCCACACGGAGGCGACGTGGGCGCGGGCCGCCGGGTCGGTCAGCTTGCGGTAGCCGGGGAGCTGGTCGGCCTTCTGGCCGTGCTCGCGGCCGCCCTGGCCGTTGCCCTGGCCGGTGAGGCAGCCGTAGCCGGAGTGGGGGCGGCCGGCCCGGCCGGTGGCCAGGCACAGGTTGATCCAGGCACCGACGGTGTCGGTCCCCTTCGACTGCTGCTCGGGGCCGCGGGCGGTGAGGACCATCGCCGAGGACGGGGCGCAGAACAGGGACACCGCCTCGCGGAGCTTCGGCACGGGGACGCCGGTGATCCGCTCCACCAGCTCCGGCCAGTGCGCCATGGCCGCGGCCCGCGCCTCTTCCCAGCCGGTGGTGCGCTCCGCGATGAACGCGTCGTCGGTGCGGCCTTCGGCGACGACCAGGTGCAGCAGGCCGAGCGCGAGGGCGAGGTCGGTGCCGGGGCGGGGTGCCAGGTGCAGGTCGGCCTGTTCGGCGGTGCGGGTGCGGCGGGGGTCGACGACGATCAGGGTGCCGCCGTTGGCCTTGAGCTCGGTGAAGTAGCGCAGGGCCGGCGGCATGGTTTCGGCCGGGTTGGAGCCGACGAGGATCACGCAGCCGGTGCGCGGGATGTCCTCCAGCGGGAACGGCAGCCCCCGGTCCAGCCCGAAGGCCCGCTGGTGGGCGGCCGCGGCCGAGGACATGCAGAACCGGCCGTTGTAGTCGATCTGCGAGGTGCGCAGGGCGACGCGGGCGAACTTCCCGAGCGCGTAGGCCTTCTCGTTGGTGAGCCCGCCCCCGCCGAACACGCCGACGGCGTCGGGCCCGTGGGCGTCGCGGGTCCGGGCGAGGCCTTCGGCGACGGCGTCGAGGGCCTCCTCCCAGGTGGCCGGCTCCAGCCGCCCGGCGCGGGTGCGGACGAGCGGCTCGGTCAGGCGCACCCGGGAGGAGAGCACGGCGGGCGCGGTGCGGCCCTTGCCGCACAGGGCGCCCCGGTTCACGGGGAACTCCGTCCGCTCCTCCACCGCCACCCCCGCCCCGTCCGGCGCGGGGCGCAGGTTCATCCCGCACTGGAGGGCGCAGTAGGGGCAGTGCGTGGCGGTGGCGGTGGCGGGCGTGTGCATGCGGCCAGCGTGCGGCGGCGGTGTTACACAGGCCGCCGCCTCCGGTTACACCTCCCGTACGGGCGCCTCAGCGCCCCCGCCGCCCCCCGGTGAGGACCACCGCCGGCCCCGGCGGACCGACCGGTCGGCCCGCCGGCCGGCCGCCCGGTCGGCCCTGCCGGACGCCGGATCGGCCGTGCCGGCCGCCGGGTCGGCCGCCGGCGAGGTGTGCCGTCCGTCGGCCGGCGGTCCAGCCGCCGGCCGACGGACGGCTCGGCGCCGGTGACGCGGGCGG